>NZ_JBITEO010000031.1:0-86664 GCF_044455245.1 Streptomyces sp. NPDC051310 | reverse complement strand
CCCCCCCCCCCCCCCCCCCCCCCCCCCCCCCCCCCCCCCCCCCCCCCCCCCCCCCCCCCCCCCCCCCCCCCCCCCCCCCCCCCCCCCCCCCCCGGGGGCCCTGGCCCGGCCGGTGGGCGGGCGGTCCGGCCGCCCGGCCCGGGGGCCGTTACTTCTTGTCCTTGCCGCCCTTGTCCTTGTCGCCGCCGGCGCCCATGGACTCGTAGATCTCCTTGCACATCGGGCAGACGGGGTACTTCTTCGGGTCGCGGCCCGGCACCCAGACCTTCCCGCACAGCGCCACCACGGGAGTGCCGTCGAGGGCGCTCGCCATGATCTTGTCCTTCTGGACGTAATGGGCGAAGCGCTCGTGGTCGCCGTCGCCGTGCGACACCTGGGGCGTCGGCTCTACGAGGGTCCCCGTACCTGCCCCGCGCTCGGGCTCAAGAGTGCTCATGAGCTCCAAGGGTACCCCGCGCGCACAGCGACCGAAGGCGTCAGTTGAGCGACGGGTCGTCCAGGTACGTCGCGATCATCGCCAGCTCGCTGCGCTGCCGGCGCAGCACGTCGCGCCACAGGTTCTCCGGGCGCGGCGCGGACACGTCGCCCGGCTCCGAGTCGACCACGAACCACGCCCCGCCCGCCAGCTCGTCCTCCAGCTGGCCCGGGCCCCAGCCCGCGTACCCGGCGAAGATCCGCAGCGAGCCGAGCGCCGCGGCCAGCAGCTCCGGCGGGGTCTCCAGGTCCACCAGTCCGATCGCGCCGTACACCCGCCGCCACCCCAGCGGACCCTCGTCCCCGGGGATCACCGCCAGGCCGAGCGCCGCGTCCAGCGCGACGGGGCCGCCCTGGAAGACGACGCCCGGCTCCCCGGCGAGCGGGGCCCAGCCCTCCAGGATGTCGCCGACGCCGACGGGCGTGGGGCGGTTCAGGACCACGCCGAGCGACCCCTCGTCGTCGTGGTCGAGCAGCAGCACCACCGCGCGGTCGAAATTCGGGTCCGCCAGCGCGGGGGTGGCCACGAGCAGCCGTCCTGTGAGCGAGGACACCTCGGTCATGCCTGACATGATCCCGCATCCGGGGCCGTCGCGGGGGGTCGGGCGGCTGTCCGGAACGCGCCGGGCAACGACGCAGCTCACCGCGGCCCGCCGGGAAGCCTGGCCGAAAGCGGACGGTGACCCTCCGCAAGGGCGCGAAAACAGAGGGTGTTGTGCCGAATTCATTACATCTGACTGAGCCCCTCGGCCTACCGGTACACGGCCTGAAGCCCCTTACCCTTTTCCCTGGCCCCTGCCCGACCTCTCCCCTGGTTCCCTCGGGGGGAGCCCCACCGGAACGCGAGATTCATGACCGGCACAGACGATGTACTGCTTGTCCACGGCGGAACCCCGCTGGAGGGCGAGATCCGCGTCCGCGGCGCGAAGAACCTCGTGCCCAAGGCGATGGTCGCCGCCCTGCTCGGCAGCGAGCCGAGCCGGCTGCGCAACGTGCCCGACATCCGTGACGTCCGGGTCGTGCGCGGGCTGCTGCAGCTGCACGGCGTGACCGTCCGCCCGGGCGACGAGCCGGGCGAACTCGTCCTGGACCCGACGCACGTCGAGTCCGCCAACGTCGCCGACATCGATGCCCACGCGGGTTCGTCGCGCATCCCGATCCTCTTCTGCGGTCCGCTGCTGCACCGCCTCGGCCACGCCTTCATCCCGGGCCTGGGGGGCTGCGACATCGGCGGCCGGCCGATCGACTTCCACTTCGACGTGCTGCGCCAGTTCGGTGCGCGCATCGAGAAGCGCGCGGACGGCCAGTACCTGGAGGCGCCGCAGCGGCTGCGCGGGTGCAAGATCCGCCTGCCGTACCCCTCGGTCGGCTCGACCGAGCAGGTGCTGCTGACGGCCGTGCTCGCGGAGGGCGTGACGGAGCTCTCCAACGCGGCGGTGGAGCCGGAGATCGAGGACCTCATCTGCGTGCTGCAGAAGATGGGCGCGATCATCTCCATGGACACCGACCGCACGATCCGGATCACCGGTGTCGACCGGCTCGGCGGCTACACCCACCGGGCTCTGCCGGACCGCCTGGAGGCGGCCTCCTGGGCGTCGGCGGCGCTGGCCACGGAGGGCAACATCTACGTGCGCGGCGCGCAGCAGCGCTCGATGATGACCTTCCTCAACACGTACCGGAAGGTGGGCGGCGCCTTCGAGATCGACGACGAGGGCATCCGCTTCTGGCACCCGGGCGGCTCGCTCAACGCGATCGCCCTGGAGACGGACGTGCACCCCGGTTTCCAGACCGACTGGCAGCAGCCGCTGGTGGTGGCCCTGACGCAGGCGGCGGGCCTGTCGATCGTCCACGAGACGGTGTACGAGTCGCGGCTCGGCTTCACGTCGGCGCTGAACCAGATGGGCGCGCACATCCAGCTCTACCGCGAGTGCCTGGGCGGCTCGGACTGCCGCTTCGGCCAGCGCAACTTCCTGCACTCGGCGGTCGTGTCGGGCCCGACGAAGCTCCAGGGCGCCGACCTGGTCATCCCGGACCTGCGCGGCGGCTTCTCGTACCTGATCGCGGCCCTGGCGGCCCAGGGCACGTCGCGTGTCCACGGCATCGACCTGATCAACCGCGGCTACGAGAACTTCATGCAGAAGCTGGTCGAGCTGGGCGCGAAGGTCGAACTCCCCGGCGCAGCCGTCGTCTGAGCCCCCTCCCCGGGCGGCCCGGCCCCCCGCACCTCCAGCCGGGGGTCCGGGGGTCGCCCCCGGGCCGGCACAGCATGCAGAAGCTGGTCGAGCCGGGCGCGAAGGTCGAACTCCCCGGCGCAGCCGTCGTCTGACGGTTCGTGAGGACGCCTGACGCCCGACGGCCCCCGCACACCGTGCGGGGGCCGTCGGGCGTTCTGCGGGCGCTGTACGGGCCGTACGCGGGCGAACAGAAGGGCGGCCACCCAGGAACAGGGTGGCCGCCCTTCTGTCGCGCCTCGCGCCCAGGAGCGCCCCAAGGGCGCCCAGGGGGGCTTACTTGCCCTTGGCGGCTTCCTTGAGCTTGGAGCCCGCGGAGACCTTCACGCTGTAGCCGGCCGGGATGTTGATCGGCTCACCGGTCTGCGGGTTACGAGCGGTGCGAGCGGCACGGTGGGTGCGCTCGAAGGTCAGGAAGCCGGGGATGGTGACCTTCTCGTCGCCCTTGGCGACGACCTCACCGATGGTCTCGGCGAGCGCGGCCAGCACGGCGTCGGCGTCCTTGCGGGTCACCTCGGCGCGGTCGGCCAGGGCGGCCACCAGCTCACTGCGGTTCATGTTCTTACTCCCGTGTTCTTCTTGCCTGTGAGGCGTGCCACGCGGCGGAGCCGCATGTCGGTCCAGCGAAGCCGATGCTGCCAGGGCCCTTGGACAGTCCCCGGACCCGGGTCTGCTGTCAGACCCTCGCGCCCGAATACGCATCCTGCCCCCACCAGCGGCGCGAAAGCCAATCCGGCACCCTCCGGAGTCACACGAAAAGCGCCACGGGCCCGTCGTGGTGACGTTCGGTCGACCCCCTGGGGACTCCCCGGAGCCGAATCGCCACCCTAAGGGCGGTTTTCCGGCCCGGGGCCGTGCGACGCGCCGGGGGTCAGGCGGACGTGGCTGCCGTCACAGTCGCGCCCGCGGCCCGCACGGCGTCGCGCACGGCGCCCGCCACCGCACCGGCGACCTTGTCGTTGAAGACCGACGGCACGATGTAGTTGGCGTTCAGCTCGTCCTCCGTGACGACGTCCGCGAGCGCGGTCGCGGCCGCGAGCATCATCCCGGTGTCGACCGTGCGGGACTGGGCGTCGAGCAGACCGCGGAAGACGCCCGGGAAGACCAGCACGTTGTTGATCTGGTTGGGGAAGTCGGAGCGGCCGGTGGCCACAACTGCCGCCGTCTGGCGGGCGATTGCGGGGTCGACCTCGGGGTCGGGGTTCGCGAGCGCGAACACGATGGCGTCGTCCGCCATGGCCGCCACGTCGTCGCCGTTCAGCACGTTCGGGGCCGAGACACCGATGAAGACGTCGGCGCCGGCGACCGCCTGCTTCAGCGTGCCGGTGACGCCCTCCGGGTTGGTGTTGTCGGCGATCCAGCGCAGCGCCGAGTCCTTGTCCGCGGAGACGAGGTCCTCGCGGCCGGCGTGCACGACGCCGTGGATGTCGGCGACGACGGCGTGCTTCACGCCCGCCGCGATGAGCAGCTTGAGGATGGCCGTACCGGCGGCACCGGCGCCCGACATGACGACGCGCACGTCGCCGATCCCCTTGCCGACGACGCGAAGTGCGTTGGTCAGGGCGGCCAGTACGACGATGGCGGTGCCGTGCTGGTCGTCGTGGAAGACCGGGATGTCCAGGGCCTCGCGCAGCCGGGCCTCGATCTCGAAGCAGCGGGGCGCCGAGATGTCCTCGAGGTTGATGCCGGCGAAGCCGGGGGCGATGGCCTTGACGATCTCGACGATCGCGTCGGAGTCCTGGGTGTCCAGGCAGATCGGCCAGGCGTCGATGCCGGCGAACCGCTTGAAGAGGGCCGCCTTGCCCTCCATGACGGGCAGCGCGGCCTTGGGGCCGATGTTGCCCAGTCCGAGGACCGCGGAGCCGTCCGTCACGACCGCGACGGAGTTGCGCTTGATGGTGAGGCGGCGGGCGTCCTCGGGGTTCTCGGCGATGGCCATGCACACGCGGGCCACACCCGGGGTGTAGACCATGGAGAGGTCGTCACGGTTGCGGATGGGATGCTTGCTCGCCATCTCGATCTTGCCGCCGAGGTGCATCAGGAAGGTACGGTCGGAGACCTTGCCGAGCACGACGCCCTCGATGCCGCGCAGCTTGCCGACGATCTCGTCGGCGTGCGCGGTGGACGTGGCGGCGATGGTCACGTCGATCCGCAGCTTCTCGTGGCCGGATGCGGTCACGTCGAGGCCGGTGACGGAGCCGCCGGAGGACTCCACGGCCGTGGTGAGCTGGGAGACCGCGGTTCCGCTCGCGGGCACCTCCAGCCGGACCGTCATCGAGTACGAGACGCTGGGCGCCGTTGCCATGGCCGAGTTCCTCTTTCCCTAGCTTCGTTGCTGCGCCGCCCCGGCGGGTGGCCGGGCGGAGCCCTCCGATGGTCGCACCTACCTGTGAGTAACAGGTAATAGCGGTCATTTAGTTTTCGGAAACTTACTTCCACCATACGAGAAACAGGATCTTGGCGGAAGCCCGCGGCTTCCGGACGCGCAAACGGCAGCAGGCCCGCGCCATCAGCCGATGACGCGGACCTGCTGCTCCTGCGTACGTAAGGTGGCACCGACCCGCCATGCTCGCCTCGCGGCAAGTGGTCGCTCGCAGCGACGAAGGTTGGGCCCGGGGGCTTGGATCGAGCCGGTGCCGTATCCAGGCTAACAAACCGCCCCGGAAAGTGGTTCCCCCCGTGCGGACCGACCCCCGGACGGTCCATCCGGCCGCTCCGCCCGGCCGGTCCGTGCGGCCGGGCGGCCGGTTTGCGGCCCCCTCCCGGCGATCAGTCCCTGAGCAGGTCGGGCACGCCCCGCGCGTCCGGCTCGTCGCGCCGCCCCGACACCACGGTGAGCTGCTGGGTGGCGCGCGTCAGCGCCACGTACAGCACCCGCAGGCCGGCCGGGGACTCGTCGGCGATCTCGGCGGGCGAGACCACGACCGTCGCGTCGTACTCCAGGCCCTTGGCCTCCAGGCTCCCCAGCGCCACCACCCGGTCGCCCAGGTCCGCCAGCCAGCCCGCCGCCTGCTCGCGCCGGTTCATGGCGACCACGACGCCCACCGTGCCCTCCACGCGGTCCAGCAGCCGGGCGGCCTCCTCCCGTACGGCCTCCGCGAGGGGTCTGTCCTCCGCGGCGACGAACCGGGGCTCCACGCCCGTGGAGCGGACCGCGCGCGGTGCCTCCATGCCCGGCATGGCCAGGGCCAGCACTTTGGCGGCGAGCTCGGCGATCTCCGCGGGGTTGCGGTAGTTCACGGTCAGCTCGAAACGGCGGCGCGGGCGGGTGCCCAGCGCCTCGTCCCGCGCCTCGGCGGCCTCGTCCGGCACCGACCACGACGACTGGGCCGGGTCGCCGACCACCGTCCAGGTGGCGTGCCGGCCGCGCCGCCCGACCATCCGCCACTGCATGGGCGTGAGGTCCTGCGCCTCGTCCACGATGACGTGGGCGTACTCGGTGCGCTCCTGGGCCAGCCGCTCGGCGCGTTCGCGCTGCGTCTCCTCGCGCACCGGCATCAGCTCCTCCAGCCCGGTGAGCTGGTCCAGCGGGTCGAGCTCCCGCTTGCGGCGCGGCCGTGCCGGGGCGCCGAGGATCGCCTGGAGCTCGTCCAGCAGGGCCACGTCGTGCACCGACAGCCCCTCGCGCCGCAGCGAGCGGGCAAGGCGCCGCACCTCGCCCGGGTTGAGCACCCGGCGGGCCCAGCGGCCCAGCCGCCTCTCGTCGGCCATCGCCGCGAGGACGCCCCGCGGGGTGAGCTCGGGCCACCACGCGTCCAGGAACGCGAGGAAGCTGTCCTCGGTGGTCACGTCCTCGTCGAAGGACGCCCGCAGCTCCGCCGCCAGCTCCGGGTCCCCCGGGTGCCGCGAGGCCGCGCCGGACGCCGCGTACAGCGCGTCCAGCAGCAGCTTGCGCGCCCGCGGGCGCAGCAGGTTCACCGGCGCGGTGCCGCCGAGGGCGGCCTGCCGGATCCGGTGCAGAGCGTCGGCCTCCAGCTCCAGGCGCCGCCCGAAGGCGACCACGCGCAGCCGCTCGGGGGCGTCGCCCGACTCCAGCGCGCCGCGCGCCGCCTTGCGCAGGACCTTGAGCATCCGCGAGGAGCCCTTGACGCGGGCGACGGCCGGCTCGTCGTACACCGTCGCCTCGGCCCCGTCGACCAGGCTGCCGACCGCGCGGATCGCCACCTGGCCCTCCTCGCCCAGCGACGGCAGCACGCCCTCGGTGTAGGCGACCAGCAGCGGGGTGGGCGAGACGATCAGGATGCCGCCCGCGTACCGGCGCCGGTCCTGGTAGAGCAGGTACGCGGCGCGGTGCAGCGCCACGGCCGTCTTCCCGGTGCCGGGGCCGCCCTCGACGTACGTCACGGAGGCGGCGGGCGCGCGGATGACGAGGTCCTGCTCCGCCTGGATGGACGACACGATGTCGCGCATGGTGTGGCTGCGGGCCTGGCCGAGCGCGGCCATGAGCGCGCCGTCGCCGATCGCGGGCAGCTCCCGGCCGTCGAGCGTCGCGGTCAGCTCGGGGCGCATCAGGTCGTCCTCGACGCCGAGGACGCGGCGGCCCTTGGACCGGATCACGCGGCGGCGCACCACCCGGCCCGGGTCGACCGGGGTCGAGCGGTAGAACGGCGCGGCGGCCGGGGCGCGCCAGTCGATCACCAGCGGCGCGTAGTCGGAGTCCAGGACGCCGATGCGGCCGATGTGCAGGGTCTCGCCGATCTCGGCGGTGTTGTCCGGGCCCACGGCGTCGTCGGCGGGCTCGACGGAGGTGTAGGCGCCGTCCGGGCCCTTCTTGCCGTCCTTGCCACGCAGCAGGTCGATCCGCCCGAAGAGGAAGTCCTCGTACTCGTTGTTGAGCCGGTTGAGGTGGATCCCGGCGCGGAACACCTGCGCGTCCCGCTCGGCGAGCGCGCCGGGCGTGCCGACCTGGCCGCGCTGGGCGGCGTCGTTCATCAGGAACTCCGCCTCGTGGATCTTCTCCTCGAGGCGGCGGTACACCCGGTCCAGGTGGTCCTGTTCGACTGCGATCTCGCGGTCACGGATCGTGTCGACACCACCGACGGCTTCCTGCGCGGCCACCGAGGCCCCCTTCTGACGTGCTGTGACGCAGCCGTCAACCGTACGCCACGGGGGCCGTGAATGTCAGACACGTTCGTGCCCGGAGTCTCAGGCGGGCACCTCCACCAGCCTTTGCCCGTCGAACGTCGTCACCTCGAAGTGATCGATGTCCTTGCTGTTCATGGCCGCGCCGCCGTGCACGTACAGCGGCTTCTTGGCCATTTCATGCGTACTGTCCGGAATGCCGTATCCCCACTTCGGGACGGCCCAGGAGGTCACGACCTCCTTCTCGCCCGTCCTGGAGACGGCGACCAGGTTGCACTTGAGGGGGCCCTTGACGTTCTTGAGCTCCAGCACGGTGTGGGTTCCCCATGCCTTGCTCTCCATGCCGACGGTGGCGGCGACCTTGGTGGTGGCGTCGGTCGCGGACCTCTTCACCTCCATGTGGTGGAAGAAGGCGTCCTCGGCGGGGCTGGTCGGGTGCGGGTCGAGCGCCTGGTTGCTCCGCCCGTCGCCGCCGGAGGACGTGGCGACGACCGCCGCGGCCGGTCCGGCGATGATCAGCGCCGCGGCGGCGGCGACCAGGTAGCGCGTGCGCCGGCGGCGCTGGGCCCGCTTGACGGCGACCTCGTCGACCAGCCGGTCCAGCAGCCGCGGCTCCCCGCCCCGCAGGGGTTCGGGCGGTGGCAGGACCACGGGCCGGGCGGACGGCCCCGGGCCCTCCGCGAGCATGGCCAGCATGGGCTCCATCCCGGAGAACTCCTCCAGGTGGGCGGCGCACACCGGGCATCCCGCGAGATGCGCTTCGAAGGCGGTGGCCTCGGCGTCGTCGAGAATTCCGAGCGCGTACGCGCCGACGGCGTCGTGCACCGACTCGTTCTCGTACGTCGTCATGCCGAGATCCCCCTCTCCTCCAGAGCGAGCTTCATGGAACGCAGTGCGTAGAACACCCGGGACCGGACGGTCCCGCTGGGTATGCCGAGCGTTTCGGCAGCCTCGTTGACCGTACGCCCCTTGAAGTAGGTCTCGACCAATACTTCCCGATGGGCCGGGCTCAAATCGTCGAGTGCATCAGAGAGCGTCATCAGCCACAACGCCTTGTCGATCTCGTCCTCCGCGGGCATGACCTCGAGCGGCGACGGATCGACCTCCTGCGGCCGGGCCTGCCGGCTGCGGTGGCCGTCGATGACGATGCGCCGGGCGACCGTCACCAGCCAGGGTCGGACGGAGCCGGTTGCCCGGTTGAGCTGACCGGCGTTCTTCCAGGCACGGATGAGTGTCTCCTGTACGACGTCCTCGGCCCGCTGGCGGTCGCCGGCGACGAGACGCAGTACATAGGCGAGCAGGGGACCGGCATGCTCACGGTAGAGCGCCCGCATCAACTCCTCGTCCGGGACGGTGGTGTTGCTGCGCGGGGGCACAGCGCGGTGCCGGGCCCGATGCGCTCCCCGACGGTCATCGGCCACGGCGGCATCCTTGCGCACCTGTACCTCCCGGTCGAGACCCTGTTTCTGAGTCGTTGTCGTTCATGACTACGGAGGCGGGCGCGATTCGTCTCAACGCGCGTTCAGATTCTTTTTCACCCGGTGGCGGGCGACGCGCTGGCGGTTGCCGCAGACCGCGCTGGAGCACCAACGGCGGCGCCGCCCGCGGGAGGTGTCGAGGTAGACGCGGCGGCAGCCGGCGCCCTCGCACTGGCGCAGCAGGGCGCGGGCGGACGGGTCGGTGAGCAGCTCGACGGCGTCGCGTGCGACGGCCGCGAGGAGGGCGGCGCAGCCGGGCGGCGAGCCCCACGCCCGGACGAGTCCGCCGCCTTCGCCGGGCACCGCCCGGGGCGCGGGCGGCGGGGCGGCGGCGACGGCGTTGAGGCGGTCGAGGTCGTCGCCGCGCGCGGGGCTGCCGTCCAGCACCTCGCGCATCAACCGGTCGACGGACCGCCCGAGTTCACCGAACCGCGCCACCCACTCCTCGGGCACGCCGTCCCCGCCGAGGGGGGTGCCCGGCGGGACGAGCCCGACGGCGAGGAGCCACTGCGCGAGCCGCGCGGCGTCGGCCGGCCGCGCGGCCATCAGGTCCAGGCACAGCCGCCCGGGGTCGAACCACCGCACGCGCTCGTCACCGCCTCGGGTCACCGTGTCACCGCCGGAGCCGTACCGCCCCTCAGGGTGCCCGCTCGGGCGGGCGACCGGAACCCCGCCTGTGCCGGGCGGCCCTCCCTCCGGGGCGCATCCGGCCGTTGTGTCCACGGCAGCCGCGGGGGCAGGAGGAAGGGTGTGCCGGCTGTGTCCTCGGCCGATGGGTGCCGTGGGCGGTGTACCGACGAGGGCGGGAGGTTCGGGCCTTGTTCGAGGGCTTCGAGACCAGGCGGGTGCAGGTCGATGAAGCATCGGTCTTCGTCCGACACGGCGGGGACGGGCCGCCGGTGGTGCTGCTGCACGGCCACCCCCGGACATCCGCGACCTGGCATCGCGTCGCCCCGCTCCTCGTCCGGCGCGGTTTCACCGTGGTCTGTCCCGATCTCCGGGGGTACGGTCGGTCCACCGGCCCGGCGCCCACGGCGGACCACGCGGGGTACTCCAAGCGGGCCGTCGCCGGTGACGTGGTCGAAGTGATGCGCTCCCTCGGCCATGCCCGGTTCGCGCTCGCCGGGCACGACCGCGGAGGCGCTGTCGCGCTGCGTCTTGTGCTGGATCATCCCGGAGCGGTCTCGCGGGTGGCGCTGATCGATTGTCTGCCCCTCACCGAGCACCTGTCGCGCATCACGACCGAGTTCGCCACGCAGTGGTGGCACTGGTTCTTCTTCGCCCAGCCGGACATCCCCGAGCGGGTCATCAACGCCGATCCGGACAGCTGGTACCTCGGCGACCCCCGGAGCATGAGTCAGGAGAATTACGACGAGTGGCGCTCGGCCACGAGAAACCCCGCCGTGGTGCGGGCGATGCTGGAGGACTACCGGGCCGGCCTCACCATCGACCGGCGGCACGAGGAGGACGACCGCGCCGCCGGGACACGGATCCGGTGCCCGGCGCTGATCCTCTGGTCGCTCCGGGATGACCTCGAGGACCTGTACGGGGACCCGGTGAAGATCTGGCGGCAGTGGGCACCGGACGTACGCGGCCACGGCATCGACGCCGGGCACCACGTGGCCGAAGAGGCTCCGGAAGCGCTCGCGTCCTCCCTCGCGGGCTTCTTCGCCGGACGGCCCGAGTAGGGAGGATCTGCGCCGCCTGCCGCTGAACACCGCAGGGAAGCGCTCAGCGCACGAGCTCTGCCCAGCGGGCCGCGGGGCTGCCGGACGGTCGCTATCCCACCGGGGGCGGGTCGTCGTGCAGGATGCGCTGGAAGAGGTGGTGATCGCGCCACTCGCCGTCGATGTGGAGGTACCGCGGCGCGGTGCCGATCCGCTCGAAGCCGCTCTTGGCGAGCACGCGCTGCGAGGCGGTGTTCGTCAGGACGGTGCCCGCTTCGACGCGGTGCAGTCCGAGCTCCTCGCGGGCGGCCCGGCACACCACGCCGACGAGCCGGGTGGCCAGGCCGCGCCCGGTGTACTCGGCGTCGACCCAGTACCCGAGGGACGCGCTGCGGAACGGGCCCAGCGCGATCCCGGACAGCGCGGCCCCCGCGACGACCCGTGCCGCGGGCTCGTCGACCGCGAGCCACAGCCGACTGCCGGGGGCCCTGATCCGTGCGGCTTGCGTCCCGGCGGTGTAGTAGTCCTCGGTCCGGCGCGGCTCCCAGGGCCGCATGTGGGCCCGGTTGCGGGCCAGGGCCTCGGCGAGGGCGGGCGCGTCGGCGGGGTCGGCGGGGCGCACGGTGATCGTCACACCGCCACCGTAACGGCGGGTCAGGCGTCGGCGTACTTGGCGTCCGCGCCCGGGTCCAGGGCCAGCCGGTAGCCGCGTTTGACGACCGTCTGGATCAGCTTGGGGGCGCCGAGGGCCGAGCGGAGGCGGGCCATCGCGGTCTCGACGGCGTGCTCGTCGCGGCCGGCGCCCGGCAGCGCGCGCAGCAGGTCGGCGCGGGAGACGACCCAGCCGGGGCGGCGGGCCAGCGAATGCAGCAGGGACATGCCCGCGGGCGGTACGGGGCGCAGGTCGCCGTCGACCAGGACCGCGTGGCCCCGGATCTCGATGCGGCGCCCGGCCACGGGCAGCGTCCGGGCCCGGGCGGGCAGCTCCTGGCACAGCAGCTGGACCAGTGGGCCGAGCCGGAAGCGGGCGGGCTGGATGGTGTCGATGCCGTGCGCCTGGAGCGGCAGGGCGGTGACCGGTCCGACGCAGGCGGCCAGCACGCCGTGGTGGAGGGCGTCGAGCAGCTCGGGCAGCAGGCCGCGGCTCTCGGCGCGGGCCAGCAGCGACGCCCCGGCCGGGGCGCTGGTGAACGTGAGCGCGTCCAGCGAGCGGGCCACGGTCGCGTCGATGAGCCGGTCCAGCGGCGCGAGGTCCTCGGGCGGCATCCACCGGTAGACCGGGACGACCACGACGTCCGCCCCGGCGTCCCGCAGCGCCTCGACGAACCCGGGCAGCGGCTCGCCGTGCAGCTGCAGGGCGATGCGCCGCCCGGAGACGTCCTGCCCGAGGAGCCGGTCCAGGACCTCGGCCATGGAGTCCGAGCCGGGCGACCAGTCCTCGGTGAGCCCGGCGGCCCGGACCGCGCCCTTGACCTTCGGGCCGCGGGCGAGGACCTGCGCGCCCCGCAGACGGGCGAGCAGTTCCTCCCCGTGCCCCCAGCCGTCCGCGGCCTCCAGCCAGCCGCGGAAACCGATCGCGGTGGTCGCGACCACGATGTCCGGGGCGTGGCCGACGAGGCTCTCGGTGGCCTCCAGGAGCTCCGCGTCGTCGGCGAGCGGCACGATCCGCAGCGCGGGGGCGTGCAGGACCGCGGCACCGCGCCGTTCCAGCAGCGCGCCCAGTTCGTCCGCCCGGCGTGCCGCGGTGACTCCGACGGTGAACCCGGCGAGCGGGCCGTGTGCTTGCTCGTGCATGACACCAGAGGGTGGCAAGGGTGCGTGACGGTCCTGGTTCGCCGAGATTTCTCCCCCGTTACGTCCCATGCCGGATCACACCTCGGAGTAGCTGAGCTGCCGCTTGGCGGGGATCTCCGCCGGGCGGCGAAGGTATACCGCCCAGGTGACGGTCAGGCAGGCCGCGTAGAAGACGAGGAAGGCGACGAAGGCCGCGGTGCCGGTGCCCGCCGTCTGGAAGGACTGGCGGAAGGCGAGGTTGATGCCGAGGCCGCCGACCGCGCCGACCGCGCCGATGAGCCCCATCGCGGCGCCGGAGAGCCTGCGCCCGTAGGCGTCGGCCTCCTCGCCGTCCAGGCCGGACGCGTACGCCTGCGTCCGGAAGATCGCCGGGATCATCTTGAACGTCGAGCCGTTGCCGAGGCCGCTCAGGACGAACAGGGCGGTGAAGCCGACCAGGAAGACGGTGAGCGACTCGATCACCGAGGCGTAGACCACGACGCAGGTGGCGGCGGCCATGGCGGCGAAGTTCCACAGGGTGATGCGGGCGCCGCCGTACCGGTCGGCGAGCGAGCCGCCGAGGGGCCGGATCAGCGAGCCGAGCAGCGGGCCGATGAAGGTGAGGGACGCGGCCTGCAGCGGCGTACGGCCGAACTGGGTCTGCAGCACGAGACCGAAGGCGAAGCTGTAGCCGATGAAGGAGCCGAAGGTGCCGATGTAGAGGAAGGCCATGATCCAGGTGTGGGGCGCCCTGACGGCCTCCTTGACGGCGCCGGTGTCGTTCTTCACCGGCGCCAGGTTGTCCATGTACAGCGCCGCGCAGACGGCGGCGAGGACGATCAGCGGGATGTAGACGCCGAGCACCAGGCGCGGGTGGGCCGCCCCCGCCGTCCCGATCACCAGCAGGCCGGCGAGCTGGACGACCGGTACGCCGATGTTGCCGCCGCCCGCGTTCAGCCCGAGCGCCCAGCCCTTCCTGTGGAGCGGGAAGAAGGCGTTGATGTTCGTCATCGACGAGGCGAAGTTGCCGCCGCCGACCCCGGTGAGCGCGGCGACCAGCAGGAAGGTCGGGTACGAGGTGCCCGGCTCCATCACCGCGTACGCCGCGCCCGTGGGCAGCAGGAGCAGCAGCGCGCTGAAGACCGTCCAGTTCCGGCCGCCGAACCGGGCGACGGCGAAGGTGTAGGGGATCCGGATCACCGCGCCGACCAGCGTGGCCACGGCGATCAGGGCGAACTTGCCGGCCGGGTCGATCCCGTACTCCGGGCCCATGAAGAGGACCATCACCGACCACAGGGTCCAGATCGAGAACCCGATGTGCTCGGAGAAGACGGAGAAGAGCAGGTTGCGCCGGGCGATCCGCTCCCCCTTCTCGCGCCAGAAGGTCTCGTCCTCAGGGTCCCACTGTTCGATCCACCGGCCGCCCATCGCGTACCTCCGCTGCTGTCAGGTCCGTCAACCCCGTCAGGACCCGACGCTAGGCACGGCGCGTTTCAGCCCGGTCATAGGACATGACCGGGCTGAAACCTTGCTCTCACGTGCGGGCGGGAGCGGCGGTGAGGAGCGGCCGCGGCGCCGCTCCCCGCAGGCATTTCCCTAGGACGCGCGGAAGGTCTCCCCGTACATCTTCCAGACCAGCGGCGTCCTCAGGGTGAGGTTGCCGTCGCGCAGGAAGGCGCGCTGGGCCGTGTCGATGCGGCTGGTGTCCTGGTCGGCCTTCGCCTCCGTCATCGCCTGGCGGCAGGCGTCGAGGAAGGCGTCCAGGTACTCCTTCTCCTTGCCGCCCTCCGCCTTGGTCTTGATCATGGCCCGCACCCGCTCGCGGATCTCGTAGAAGCCGTTCTTGTCGATGCCGGGGCCGTGGAAGACCATGGCGTCGTAGTAGATGAACTGGCCGAGCGTCCCCAGGCCGTCGAGCTTGGCGAGGTCGACGGCGGGTTTGAAGTACATGCTGTCGCGGACCGCGTCCTGCGCCTTGCGGAACGCGGGCTTCTCGCTCTCCGCCTGCCACGCCTCGACGAAGCCGGTGCCCAGGCCCTCGTGCGAGTCCGTGCCGTCGACCGCCCGCAGCGCGGGCACGTACGCGGCCAGCGCGTTGTCCGGGTGCTCCTTGGTGTACGACTCGACGAGGATCCGCATGTCCTTGGTGCCGGAGCAGAAGCCGATCACGCCTCCGCAGTAGCCGTCGCCGTCGTCGCTGTCGGCGATGTGGCCGTACAGCGTCCGCCAGTCCTTGGTGGAGTTCATGGCGGAGCCGAGGATCTGGTGGGCCAGCTCCTTCTTGTCCGGGGCGGCGAGCCCCGGCGGCATCTTGGCGAGCAGCTCCTCGGCCGACTCCAGTTCCTCCTCGGCGCGCTTGGCCGCGCCCTGGCTCTCCGACGCACCGGCCGCCTCCGTCGCCTCGGGCTTCGGGGTGGGGGTGAGGGTGAAGATCGCCAGGACGAGGAGCGGGGCGACGGCGAACAGCAGCCACCTGGCACGCAGCATCATTTCTCGGGGCCCTTCCTGCTCCGCGGTGCCGTGCCCGACGGCCACAGCCTGGGCCGCCGCTTGGCGGCCACGTCCTCCAGCCAGCCGAACATCAGGATGCAGTACGCGATCAGCGACCAGCTGAAGAGCAGGGTCGGCCAGGGGCTGTTCATCAGCCATGGCAGGTCGCGCCACATCACCTCCAGCGACCACAGCCGGTTCCACATGGTCACGGCGATGGCGATGCAGACGTTGTGCCAGAGGTAGACGGTCACCGCACGCGAGTTGAGCAGCGTGATGGCGCCGTCGAAGCGCCGCAGCAGACGGGGCCACTCGGACCACGACGGGCTGAAGTGCAGCAGCAGGAGGACGAAGCCCAGGCCCCAGAAGGCGGAGGCGAAGGGCATGTTCCCCAGCTGGTTCTCGGCGCTCAGCCCGTGGTCGACGGCCCACCACATGCCGAAGCCCATGATGAACGGCGCGACGGAGGGGATCACGTAGGCGGGCAGCCGCCGCAGCACGCCCAGCTGGTGCGCCATGCCGAGGATCCAGCAGGCGCCGAACTCGCCGATGCCGTACAGGATCGGCGCGACCGACTCGCCGGCCTCCAGGTAGCCGAAGTTGAGCGCGGCCATCAGGACGAGCGGCGCAGCGATGGTCAGCCAGGGCTGCTTGCGCAGCGCGAGGAGGAACAGCGGCGAGAGCAGCACGAACCACAGGTAGGCGCGGATGTACCACAGGGGTCCGGCGAACGGCTCCGCCCACGTGCCGGGCAGGATGCCGGGGACGCCGGCCAGTTCGGCGGCGTTCGGCGGGTCGCTCAGCGGCAGGACCCAGAACAGCAACTCCAGCCACCAGGTGAGGGTGTCCTCGCCCTCGGCCGGCCCCCAGCCCTGGACGAGCATGCCGGTCACGCCGATGGCACCGGCCGCCCACAGCGGGGGCAGCAGGCGCCGGACCCGGCTCTTGATGACCTGGACGGGCGGGCGCTTGAGGGAGCGCGCCATCAGGTTGCCGGCGAGCGCGAACATGACGCCCATGGACGGGAAGAGCAGCGGGAGCCACATCCAGCCGGTCAGGTGGTACAGCACGACCCGGAAGAGCGCGAGCGCCCGCAGCAGGTCGAAGTACCGGTCCCGGCCCGGCGCCTTGGGCACGGCGGGGGCGGCGTCGGGGGCGTCGGGCCCGGGGTCCGCGGTCCGCGGTGCGGCGAGGGTCGCGGTGGACGGCCCGGCCGCCGCGAAGGGGTCCGGTGCGGTCCCGTACCGCGCGTACGGCGTCGGGGCGGTCCGCGCCCCGGCCGCCGGACCCGCTTCCGGTTCCGGCTCGTGTCCCGCTTCCGGCTCCCGTTCCGGTTCCGTGCCGAACGGCGCGTACGGCTCGTACGGCGTGGGGGCCGGGGAGGCGGACTGCGCCCCCGCCGGGGCGAACGGGTCGGGGCCGGGGGCCGCCGCCGGGTACGGCTGCGCGACCCCGGGGTCCGCGGTGTGCCGGTCGTACGGCCAGTCGTCGTGGCCGCCGCCGCTGTACGGGTCGTCGTCGCGGCGGTCGGCCCGGCGGTCGTCGAAGAAGCCGCCGGTGCCGTCACCGCTGCCGCTCCCGCGGCGGTCGTCGAAGAAGCCGCCGCCGGTGTAGCCGTTCGTCATGCGACCGGTCTCCGCTCGTCACTGCCCGCGCCGCGCTGCGTGGGGATGGAGCCCGGTGCCTCCACGGCTCCGGTGCGGCGCAGCTTCTGCCAGCGCAGCCGGCCGCCGGTGAGAGCGGTGATCCAGGACTGGAGCAGCACGACGTACATCAGCTGCCGGTAGAGGATCTGCTGGAGCGGGAGGGAGATGAGGTGGGTCATCTTCTCCTTGTCGAGCCGGAACGCGTACGCCGCGCACACCGCCTGCACCAGGAGCACGCCCAGCCACGCCACGATCGTCTTCTGGGTGGGCCCGAAGACCAGGCCGTACAGCAGGAACACGTCGATGAGCGGCGCGAGCAGCGGGGTGATGACCATGAAGAGCGAGACCAGTGGCAGACCGACGCGGCCGAACCGGCCGGACGGGCCGCGGTCGAACACGGAGCCGCGGTGCTTCCAGATGGCCTGCATGGTGCCGTAGCTCCAGCGGTAGCGCTGTGACCACAGCTGCTGGACGGACTCGGGGGCCTCGGTCCAGGCGCGGGCGTTCTCCGCGTACACGACGTGCCAGCCGTCGCGGTGGATCGCCATGGTGATGTCGGTGTCCTCGGCGAGGGTGTCCTCGCTCATGCCGCCGACCCGCTCCAGTGCGGTGCGGCGGAAGGCGCCGATCGCACCGGGGATGGTGGGCATGCAGCGCAGCACGTCGTACATGCGCCGGTCGAGGTTGAAGCCCATCACGTATTCGATGTGCTGCCAGGCACCGATCAGGGTGTCGCGGTTGCCGACCTTGGCGTTGCCCGCGACCGCGCCGACGCGCGGGTCGCCGAACGGCTGCACCAGCTCGCGGACGGTGGACGGCTCGAAGACCGTGTCGCCGTCCATCATCACGATGATGTCGTGGCTGGCGTGCGCGATGCCGTTGTTGAGGGCGGCGGGCTTGCCGGCGTTCTCCTGGCGCACGACCCGGACGTTCGGCAGCCACATGCGCTCGACGATGTCCGCGGTGCCGTCCGAGGAGCCGTCGTCGATGACGATGACCTCGATCGGGTGGTCGCTCGCCATGAGGGAGCGCACCGTGTTCTCGATGCACTCCTTCTCGTTGTACGCCGGGACCAGCACCGTGACCGGTTCCGTGATGGGGGCGCCCCAGCGGAAGCCGCGCCGGCGCACCTTGCGGGCGTGCGCGAACGCCAGGACGAGCATCAGCCCGAAGCGCCCGATGACGAGGACACCGACGATGGCGAGGCCGCCCACCAGCACGCCGGTGATGTTCTCGGAGATCCCGACGGCGTAGACGAACGCCTTGCCCTTCCACAGCTCCGCGCCGCTCACCTCGGTGTGGGCGCTGGGCGCCCCCAGGGCCTGCGTCAGCGTGGTGAACTCGTAGCCCTTGGCCTTCTGCTGCGGCAGGAAACGGCCGAGCGCGGCGACGGTCTGCTCGCGGTTGCCGCCGGAGTCGTGCATCAGCACGATGGCGCCCTTGCCGGGCTTCGGCGTGGCGTTCTTGATGATCTTGTCGACACCCTGGCGCCGCCAGTCGTGGCTGTCGGTGTCGTTGAAGGCGGAGATGTAGCCGCGGCTGCCGACGTACTTGATCAGGCCCCAGTTCTTGTTGTCCAGGTGCCAGACGAAGTTGGAGTACGGGGCGCGGAAGAGGGAGGAGCGCACACCGGTCGCCCCGGCGAGCGCCATCTGGTTCTGGGACAGCTCCCAGTCGATGCGCTCCTCGGACTGGAGGGAGAGGTCCGGGTGGTTGAAGGTGTGCAGGCCGACCTCGTGGCCCTCCTTGACCATCCGCTCGACGAGGTCGGGGTGGCGGGCGGTCATGGCGCCGGTGACGAAGAAGACCGCATGGGCGTCGTGCTTCTTCAGCTCGTCGAGGACCTTGGGGGTCCACACCGGGTCGGGGCCGTCGTCGAAGGTCAGGACGATCTTGTCATCGGGCACGTTCAGGCTGACGGGCTTGTCGGGGTCCCGCGCGTCGATGACCGGGCCGCCCTTGTGCATCGCGGACGGCACCTGGTCCCGCTCCTCCAGGAGGCGGATCCGGTGGTCGGGCTGGATCTCGTTGTGCACGTAGCCGCGCAGCATGAGCATCGCGAAGAGCGCGACCAGGAAGAGGGAGGGCAGCAGATAGCGCATGGGCAGCCTGCGCCGGACGGCGCGCACCTTCGTCGCGCGCCGTCTGCCTGAGGTGGTCATTTACTGTGCGCCTTCCGCGGCCATCTGCTGGCCGTCGCTCTCTCCGACCGGCGGCTCGGTCGGTTCGTCCGTCGGGGTCGTCGGGGGGTCCGTGGAGTCGCCCGGTTCCGGCGTCGGGACCGGCGGCTGGGAGGGACCGCCACTGGTGGGCCTGACCGGCGTCGGCTGCTCGTCCGTTCCGGGGTCGGCCGGACGGCCGGTGTCCGCGCTGGGCCCGGTCTCGGGGGCGGCGGAGCTGCGGGGGTCCGCCGGGCCGGCCGGGATGCCGTCCGGGGAGGCGGGGCCCGAGGGCCGCGGGATGACCGCGCCCGTGGAGTCGGTGGGCGCCGGGGCGCCGGGGGTGTCGCCGGGTGTGTCGCCGGCGCCGGGGCTGGCGGAGGTGGCCGGGACGACCTGCGTGGTGTCGGCCTTCTCCTCGCCGGCCGGGCCGGGTATCAGGAGCCAGGGGGCGCTGGAGTTGCCGCCGATGACGGCGACGACGAGCGTGACGGCGTACACGGCGCAGGCGGCCGCCAGCACCCAGCCGAGCCTGCGGAGCTTCTTGCTCCGGCGGCCGCTCTCGTCGACGAAGACGGGGCCGTCGGAGGGCTCCTGCGCGCCGGGGCCGGCGGGGCCGGGGGCGGTGTGCGCGACGGGGCGGGGCACGGACGCCGGTATGAGGGCAGTGGCGTCCGTGTCGCCGGCGCGGCCCGGCCCGCCGGCGGGCGCGGGCCCGGCACCGGGCCGGAGGGGCCGGTCGAGCTGGACGGTCATGTCGAGCGCCTGGAGCGGCTGGGTGTACGCCTCGACGGAGGGAACGGAGGGAGCGGCGGGCGCCACGGCCGCAGCGGCTCCGGCCGGGACCGGCCGGTCGAACTGGACGGTCATGTCGAGCGCCTGGAGCGGCTGGGTGTACGCCTCGACGGAGGGAGCGGCGGCGGCCGGGGCGCCGGACGCGTCCTCGTGCGGCTCGCCGTACGTCTCCGGGTGCGTCGCGCTGTACGGGGATATGTAGGGCTGATCGAAAGGCTCGTCGAACGGGTCCCGGTACGCAGCGTCGTAGGGACGGGCGACGGCGTCGTCGTACGCGTCGTTCATCTGCCCGCCATAGGCATTTTCTCGCCACTTTTCCACTGCAGTACGCACATCCCCCACGGAGCCTGATCAAGGTGCGTCCGCAGCTGTCCGGTGTCACTCCCGGACCGGGCCCCCACCCTGTCCGGGCGCCCCCGCCCTCGTCGCACCCGGGTCATGAATGTAGCGCACGCGGCTGACAGCCGCGTTCACCGTTCATTTCTTGGTGCACATCTGCAACAAATCCGCGTCGGGCAGCCAGGAGCCGGGCGGCACCCTCAGCCATCCTTCCTGGTCGGCGAGTTGTGCGGCCGCGGCACGGAGCGCGTCGACGCCCGGATGCCTCAGCCCCTTGCGCCACACCAGTGACACAGGCGACAGCGGCACGGGCCGGACGAGGGGCCGCAGCACGCAGCCGGGCATCACCGGGAAGTCGATGGCGACCAGCACCGGCGTGCGGGTTTTCGTCATGACCCTGCGAAATTCCTCGTGCCCGATCGCCACCGGAGCGGGTGGCGCGATCTTTATCCCGCGCCCCTCGAACAGCCGCTCGGCGAGATCGGTCCACTCGCGCGTGCGCGGGTTGCCGGCCCCGGCGTACAGGGACTCCCCGGCGAGCGCCTCCAGCGGCACCTCGGGGCGGTCCGCGAGCGGGTGCTCCTCCGGCAGCAGCACGGCCATCGGCTCGTACCGCACGGGCTGGGCCTCCAGCCGGGCCCGTACGGACGGGGCCAGACCGGCGAACCGGCCGAAGGACACGTCGAGCCGCCCGGCGAGGATCTCGGCGGCCGCACCGGTCAGCCCGCTCTCGTAGCGGGCCATCAGCTCGCACTCGGGCACCCGTTCGCGGGCCCGCGCGAGCACCCGCCGGGTGATCATGCCGTCGGTGTTGAGGTCGACCAGCAGCGGCCGCGCCTCGCCGGTGAAGGCGGCGGCCAGTTCGTCGTGGGCCGCGAGCACGGCGTGCGCGTGGGGCAGCAGCCGCTCGCCGTCGCCGGTGAGCGCCACCTGCCGTGTGGTCCTTACGAACAGCTCCGCCCCCAACTCCCGCTCCAGGCGCCGGATGTCCCGGCTGAGCGCCTGCTGCGCGACGTACAGCCGCGCGGCGGCGCGCGTGAAGTGCAGCTCCTCGGCGACGGCCACGAAGGCGCGCAGGAGCCGGGGGTCGACGTCATGGGTCACGCCGCGAACTTACAACACAGGTGCGTCAATGGGCTCCCAGCAGGTGTTGGACCACCGCGGGCCTCCGCGGCCAGGCTCGGGGCATGCCGAAAACGACGCGTCCCCCGATGTTCGCCCTCACCCCCGAGTCCCTCGTGCCGGTCCCCCGCTACGACGGCCTGCCCCGGGTGCCGGAAACCCCGGCCGGGAACGGGGCACGGTCCCGGCCCGGCACCCCGCGAGGCCCCCGGCCCCGACCGCGGGCGCGGCCCTTCGCCCGCTACGCACGGCTCTTCGCGCTGCCCGGCACCCGGGCGTTCACGCTCGGCAACCTCGTCGCGCGGCTGCCCATGGGCATGTTCAGCGTGAGCGCCGTCATCATGATCGCCGGGGCCTACGGCTCGTACGCCCTCGCCGGTGCGGTCACCGCGACCGGCCTGGCCGCCACGGCGGTGGTCGCACCGTTCACGGCGCGGCTGGTCGACCGGTACGGGCAGGCACGGGTCGCCGTGCCCGCCACCGCGATCGCCGTGTGCGGCTCGCTCGCGCTGCTGCTGTGCGTGCGCCTCCACGCACCCGCCTGGACGCTGTTCGCCGCGTACGCCGCGACCGCGACGACCCCCAACACCGGCGGCATGTCCCGGGCGCGCTGGGCCCACCTCTACCGCGGCGACCCGGCCCGCGTGCACACCGCCAACGCCTTCGAGCAGGCCGTGGACGAGCTCTGCTTCATGCTGGGACCGGTCCTCGCCGCGTTCCTGTGCGCCGCGCTGTTCCCGGAGGCGGGAACCCTGACCGGCGCGGTCCTGCTGCTGACGGGCACGCTGCTCTTCGCGGCGCAGCGCGCCACCGAGCCGCCCGTCGCGCCACGCACCGCCGTGCGGGCGCCCAGCCCCCTCCGTACGGCCGGCATGCCCGCCCTCATGGCGGTGTTCCTGGCGACCGGGGCGGTCTTCGGGTCGATGGAGGTCGTCACGCTCGCGTTCGTGGACGGGCCCGCGGCCGGTGCGGTGCTCGCGCTCCAGGCGGCCGGGTCGTGCGCGGCGGGCCTGCTGTACGGGGCGGTCGCCGCTCCCGCGGGCGGCCCGGGCCGCCGTCTGCCCGCCTGCCTCGCCGGGATGACCGCGCTGATGTCGCTGCCGCTGCTGGCGGCGGCCGGCACGGGCTCGGTGCTCGTGCTCGCGGGCGCCCTGCTGCTGGCGGGCATGGCGACCGCGCCGACCATGGTGACCGGCATGGGCACGGTGCAGCACCTGACGCCCCCGGACCGGCTGAACGAGGGCATGACCCTCGCGGTCACCGCCCTGCTGGGCGGCATCGCGGCGGGCTCGGCGGCCGGCGGCTGGACGGTCGAGCACGCGGGTGCGACGACCGGGTACGCGGTACCGGTCGCCGCGGCGGCGCTGGCGCTGGTGCTGGCGGCGGGCACGACGAAGGCCCGGCCGTCCTGAGACGACCGGGCCTTCGCCCACATGGGATGACGGGATCCGGGGGCACGCCCCCGGAGGTACCGCTCGTGGAGATGGCGGGAATCGAACCCGCGTCCAACGGTGCAGAACCAGGGCTTCTCCGTGTGCAGTCCGCTGCGCTTTTCTCGGCCCCGGAGATCACGCGGACAAGTCTCCGACGGGCTCAGTCACTGTTTGATTTCCCTCTGTGCCCCGTGACCGGGCTCAGAGGTTTAGTTCCCTAGCTGATGCCAGGATCCGGGTCGGGAACAGCCCCGGGCTGACACTTCGCGAGTCGCTACTTAGGCAGCGAGGGCGAAGGAATCGCGCTTGGTGTTGGCGATTATTGGTTGCGACATATGGTTTACGAGATCATTGCCGCTTCCTCGACACGCTTCCCCTGCTTCGACATCCGCTGTCGAAACCGATCATCCCCATGTTGATTTATCAATCAGCGTCCCTGCGGTGAGGGACAGGCGCC
This sequence comes from Streptomyces sp. NPDC051310, assembly GCF_044455245.1. NCBI lineage: Bacteria > Bacillati > Actinomycetota > Actinomycetes > Kitasatosporales > Streptomycetaceae > Streptomyces > Streptomyces sp. NPDC051310. Next base: position 63,518 of record NZ_JBITEO010000031.1, on the reverse strand, counting down.
ATCGTACGTGACCGACGCGGGCCGATGCCAGCGGATTACCCCGCCCCCGGTGGTGTCCTCCGGAAGGCCGGCCCGGTCCGCCGCCTGCGACGGCGTACGAACGTGTCAACGCAGCGGTGCGGCGGGGTGTTCCCGCGCGCCCCGGGGGCCGGGCGGCCGGCCCCCGGTCACGCCCGCTGGCGGCGGCGCACCGCGGACATCGCCCGCTCCGCCTCGCGCCGGTCCTGCTTCTCCCGGAGCGTCTGGCGCTTGTCGTACTCCTTCTTGCCCCGCGCCAGCGCGATCTCGACCTTCGCCCGGCCGTCCTTGAAGTAGAGCGCCAGGGGGACCATCGTGTGGCCGGTCTCCTGGGACTTCGACTCCAGCTTGTCGATCTCGGCCCGGTGCAGCAGCAGCTTCCGCTTGCGCCGTGCACTGTGGTTCGTCCAGGTGCCCTGGCTGTACTCCGGCACGTGCACGTTGTGCAGCCACGCCTCGTGCCCGTCGATCTGCACGAAGCCGTCCGCCAGCGAGGCCCGCCCCTGGCGCAGCGACTTCACCTCGGTGCCGGTCAGCACCAGACCGCACTCGTAGGTGTCCAGAATGTGGTAGTCGTGCCGCGCCTTCTTGTTCTGCGCGATCAGCTTGCGCCCTTTTTCCTTTGCCATAGTGCCGCCATTTTCGCACTACGAGGCGGGGCCGAGGCCACTCAATACCGTGCGCGCCCGCTCCTCGGCGCGCTCGCGCGCCGTCACGTCGGGCGTGATGCCCCGGCCGTCGACGCCCCGCCCGGCGGGAGTGCGGTAGTGGCCGACGGTCAGCTCGGCGACCGACCCGTCCGGGAGCCGGCTGGGCATCTGGACGGAGCCCTTGCCGAAGGTGCGGGTACCGACCGTGACCGCCCGGCCGCGGTCCTGCAGGGCGCCCGCCAGGAGCTCGGCCGCGCTCATGGTGCCGCCGTCCACGAGCGCCACCAGGGGCCGGTCGGTGGCCCCGCCCGGCTCGGCGTACAGCGCCCGCTCCTCGCCGTGGACGTCGTACGTGGCGACCAGTCCGCCGTCCAGGAACGCGGAGGCCGCCGCCACCGCCTCGGAGACCAGGCCGCCGCTGTTGCCGCGCAGGTCCAGCAGGAGGCCCGCCCCCTCGGGGGCGTCGCGCACCGCCTGGCGCACCCGCGCCCCGGTGCCCTTGGTGAACGCGGACACCTCGATCCGCACCAGGCGCGGGGTCCCGTCGTCGAGCCGGTGGACGGTGACGTCCTCGGTGGCCAGCCGGGCCCGGTGCAGCGTCCGGGTCCACGCGCGCGTGCCGCGCTCCAGCCCGAGGACGACGGGCGAGCCCGCCCCGGCCGCCCGGCCCGTCCCCGCGTCGCCGCGCAACAGGGCGACGACCTCGGAGACGGAACGGCCCCGCACCGCACGGCCGTCGACGGTGCGGATCCGGTCGCCGGGCCTGAGCCCCGCCGCGTCGGCCGGGCCGCCCCGCTGGACGCGGGCCACCTCGACGCCGCCCGCCGCGTCCCGCCGGGCGGACAGCCCGACGCCGGTGTACGCGCCGGCCAGGGCCTGCGCGAACTCCTCGTACTCGCGCCGGTCGTAGACCGCGCCCCACCGGTCGCCGCTGCGGCTGACGACCTCCTCGGCCGCCTTGGCGGCGGACTTCCCGTCCGCCATGGCCTCCGTGGCCGCGCGGGCGAGCTCCTCCCGGTCGACGGTGGAGGACGACGCCGCGGCACGGGTCACGGGGTGCGGCTCGCGCGTCCGCTCCTCCTCGCAGGGAAGGCAGTTGGTGGCCGCGGCCGTGGCCAGGAGGGTGGCGAAGACGAAGGTCAGGGCCGCCCCGCGGCTGCGTCCGCCGCGGGGCCGGGTACAGAGATCGGGGCCCACCATGGCGCCCACTCTAGGACAAGCGAAAGGCGCCGTACGGTCGTTGACCGCACGGCGCCAGGGGCAATCGTCACACCTTCAGGTACTTGCGCAGCGCCACGGCGGCGGCCAGCGACGGCATCAGCAGACCGATGACCACGACGAACGGCAGCACCTCGATCACCGCGTCCCAGCCGATGAAGTTGACCAGGGGCATGGACTGGGCGAGGTTCAGGCCCGCGTCGATCATGAAGTACCGCCCGATCACGAGCAGGACACAGGCGACCAGGCCGCCCAGCAGGCCGGCGACGGCGGCCTCCATGATGAACGGCATCTGGATGTAGAAGCTGGACGCGCCGACGAGCCGCATGATGCCGGTCTCGCGCCGCCGGCTGAACGCCGACACCCGCACGGTGTTGACGATCAGCATCAGCGCGATGACGAGCATCAGACCCATCACACAGAGCGCGGCGACGTTCATGCCGCGCATCATCTGGAAGAGGCTCTCCAGCGTGTCGCGCTGGTCCTCCACGGAGTACACGCCCGCCCGCCCGGCGAAGGCGGTGGCGATGACCTGGTACTTCTCCGGGTCCTTGAGCTTGACCCGGTACGACTCCTGCATCTGGTCCGGCGTGATGATGCTGGCGATCGCGGTGTCGCCGTACTGGTCCTTGTAGTGCTTGTACGCCTGATCGGCCGTCTCGTAGTGGACCTGGTCGACGATGTCCATCTTCTCGAGGTCGGTCTTGATCTCCTGCTTCTGCTGGGCGGTGACCGCGCCCTTGGCGCAGGTCTCGCCGTTCTCCGCGTCGTTCTTGTTGCAGAGGAAGATGGAGACGTTGGCCTTGTCGTACCAGAAGTCCTTCATCACGCTGACCTGCTCGCGCATGAGCAGCGCACCGCCGAAGAGCGCGAGCGACAGGGCCACGGAGACGATGACGGCGAACGTCATCGTGAGATTGCGACGGAGGCCGACACCGATCTCCGAGAGTACGAACTGGGCGCGCATCGCGTGCGTTCAGCCTTTCTTGCTGATGCTGGTGCTGCTGGAGCGGGGGCCCGGAACACCCGGGGTACCGCTCAGTGCTGGTAGCCGTAGACGCCGCGCGCCTGGTCGCGCACGAGACGGCCCTGTTCGAGCTCGATGACGCGCTTGCGCATCTGGTCGACGATGTTCTGGTCGTGCGTCGCCATGACCACGGTCGTACCGGTGCGGTTGATCCGGTCCAGCAGCTTCATGATGCCGACCGAGGTCTGCGGGTCCAGGTTGCCGGTCGGCTCGTCGGCGATCAGCAGCATCGGGCGGTTGACGAACGCGCGGGCGATGGCCACGCGCTGCTGCTCACCACCCGACAGCTCGCCGGGCATCCGGTCCTCCTTGCCGCCCAGGCCGACGAGGTCGAGGACCTGGGGCACGGCCTTGCGGATCTCCCCGCGCGGCTTGCCGATGACCTCCTGGGCGAACGCCACGTTCTGGGCGACGGTCTTGTTGGGCAGGAGGCGGAAGTCCTGGAAGACGGTGCCGAGCTGACGGCGCATGTGCGGCACCTTCCAGTTCGACAGCCGGGCGAGGTCCTTGCCGAGGACGTGCACCGTGCCGTGGCTGGCGCGCTCCTCGCGCAGCAGCAGCCGCAGGAAGGTGGACTTTCCGGAGCCGGAGGACCCCACCAGGAAGACGAACTCGCCCTTCTCGATCTCGAGGGAGACATCCCTCAGCGCGGGGCGGTTCTGCTTCGGATAGGACTTGGAGACGTTGTCGAATCGGATCACGGGTGCACCACGGTCGGCCGGGAGTAGGTGTGCGTGACCATACGCGACTGGGGATGCCCCGTGCAGTCGCCGTACGGCCTTGCACCTTTTGTCCCGGCGCCGCCCGGCGATCGGCGGGGGATCCCGCCGGCCGTCCATCCGGTGGGGCGCGCCTAAATGCGCCGGACCTGGCAGAGTGGTAGGGGGAACGGATGCGTTTCCCTGAGCGTTGTGCGGAGAGAACTTGTGCACAATCCGCGCCTGCGGCTCCGCCGCGCGGGAGGAGGAGAGCGCATGACCTATGACCGATTGGTGTGCGCCAACTGCGCGGCGCCCGTCAGCGAGGGCCGGTGCCCGGTGTGCCGGGCCAGCCGGGAGCGCCTCCAGCAGCAGGGCCCCTTCGGCGGGCTGAGCCCGGTGGGCCTGCTGATGCTGCTGGTCGTCCTGGTGGCGATGGTGGCACTGCTGGCCGCCACGGCCCAGCAGACCGTGTGAGGCTTCGCCGCGCGCCTCCCCCTTCATGACCACTCCGGTAAGGGCTCCGGGGGCCGCTGAGCGGCTTCGGGAGCCCTTACCGGTGCGCTGTCACGACCGCGGGCCCCGCGCCATCGGCGCGGGGCCCGCTGTTCACCTGCGTGCAGGTACCCGGTCGTGCGGGTCAGGCGGCCGTACGGCCACCGGCGACGAGGCGCGGGAGCATACGGAAGCCGATGCCGCCGGCGATCATCGTCGCGGCGCCGACCAGCAGGAACGTGGTCTCGGCGGCGCCGGTCGCGGCCAGCTCCTCCTTGGCCTGGCCCTGCTCGACCGGCTTGGAGCCGACGGAGTCGGTGTCGGTGTTGTCGACGCAGTCGGCACCGTCGAGGTCGACGGTGCAGGCGCCGGCGTCACCGGTGGTGGAACCACCGGTCGCAGCCGCGCCGCCCTGGTCGCCGGAGCCACCGTTGTCGCCGGTGCCGCCCTGGTCGCCCGTGCCGCCCTGGTCGCCCGTGCCACCCTGGTCACCCGTGCCACCCTGGTCGCCCGTGCCACCCTGGTCACCCGTGCCACCCTGGTCACCCGTGCCACCCTGGTCGCCCGTACCGCCCTGGTCACCCGTGCCACCCTGGTCGCCCGTACCGCCCTGGTCACCGGTGCCACCCTGGTCACCCGTGCCACCCTGGTCGCCCGTACCGCCCTGGTCACCGGTGCCACCCTGGTCGCCCGTACCGCCCTGGTCGCCCGTACCGCCCTGGTCACCCGTGCCACCCTGGTCGCCCGTACCGCCCTGGTCACCCGTGCCACCCTGGTCGCCCGTACCGCCCTGGTCACCCGTGCCACCCTGGTCGCCCGTACCGCCCTGGTCGCCCGTGCCACCCTGGTCACCGGTGCCCTCGGTGGTGCCGACGACCGTGTTGCCCTCGGTGGTGCCCTCGACCGCGTTCACCTCGACACCGGCGTCGTCGACGTCGGCGCTCACGCCGAGGCCCGCCACGTTGACGTCCACGCCCACGGCGGAAGCGGCGCCCGCGGCGGTCAGGGACGCACCGGCCGCGATCACCGCACCGGCTGCGATCCGCGCCACGCGGACCCGCGTCTTCTTGGTCATCTGCCTGCTACCCCCAGTAGCTGATTCGTCAGTGGAGCAGCGCTCGGGGCAACGGACACTGGGGGTCGCGCTTCTGGTTGCCCCCGGATCGCACGCGCCCCAGTCATGCGCATGCCGCGCGTCAGCTTTCCCAGTTTTCGGACAAGCGTCAAGGTCGTTGCGCGTGCGATGCCCGAAATGATCACAGTTGCCGCGGGTGCAACGATGCAACTGTGACGTAGACCCCGAAGTGCCGGGCCCCGAGCGGCCGTTCCCTTGTCGACAAAGCGCTGAAGCGGCCTACTCGGCGCTTGCGGCCGCGAATTGACGCGCGACAAGCAAGCGGCGCCGGAACCCCTGGGGGTTCCGGCGCCGAACGGCCCGTCGTATCGCGGGACGTTACTTCGTCTGCTCCTGCTGCTTGCGCCAGCGGATTCCGGCCTCCAGGAAGCCGTCGATCTCGCCGTCCAGCACGGCCTGCGGGTTGCCGACCTCGAACTCCGTGCGCAGATCCTTGACCATCTGGTACGGGTGCAGCACGTAGGACCGCATCTGGTTGCCCCACGAGTTGCCGCCGTCGCCCTTGAGGGCGTCCATCTTGGCCTGCTCCTCCTGGCGGCGCCGCTCCAGCAGCTTGGCCTGGAGGACGTTCATGGCGCTGGCCTTGTTCTGGATCTGTGAGCGCTCGTTCTGGCAGGAGACCACGATGCCGGTCGGGATGTGCGTGATGCGCACCGCCGAGTCGGTGGTGTTGACGCCCTGGCCGCCCGGGCCGGAGGCGCGGTAGACATCCACGCGCAGCTCGGACTCGTCGATGTCGACGTGGTCGGACTGCTCGACGACCGGGAGCACCTCGACGCCCGCGAAGGACGTCTGGCGGCGGCCCTGGTTGTCGAACGGGGAGATGCGGACCAGGCGGTGCGTGCCCTGCTCCACGGAGAGCGTGCCGTAGGCGTACGGCGCCTTGACGACGAAGGTGGTCGACTTGATGCCGGCCTCCTCCGCGTACGACGTCTCGTAGACCTCCGTGCCGTACCCGTGGCGCTCGGCCCAGCGCAGGTACATGCGCTGGAGCTGCTCGGCGAAGTCGGCGGCGTCGACGCCGCCCGCCTCGGCGCGGATGTTGACCAGCGCCTCGCGCTCGTCGTACTCGCCGGACAGGAGGGTGCGCACCTCCATCTCGTCCAGCGCCTTGCGGACGGACTCCAGCTCCGCCTCGGCCTCGGCGCGCGCGTCGGCGTCGCCCTCGGCCTCGGCGAGCTCGAAGAGGACCTCGAGGTCGTCGATGCGACCGCGCAGTGCCTCGGCCTTGCGCACCTCGGCCTGGAGGTGCGAAAGCCTGCTCGTGATCTTCTGCGCCGCCTCCGGGTCGTCCCACAGGGACGGGGCCGCGGCCTGCTCCTCGAGCACGGCGATGTCTGCCCTCAACTTGTCGAGGTCCAGGACGGCCTCGATCGACCCCATGGTCGAGGAGAGGGACTTCAGCTCTTCGGATACATCGACGACTGCCACGACACCAGCGTAACGGCTGCGTGCGACACCCCGGCCCGCCCGGCGGGACCTAGGGGGTGGAAGGGGCCGACTGGCGGGAGTCGCGGGGCGGCGCGGTGTCGTCGTCGCCGCTGGTCACCACGTACCCGCCGACCCCGGCGGCGGCCACCAGCGCGGCGGCGGCGATACCGAGCGTGATGCGGCGCTTGCGCACGGCCTCGGAGCGGTGGCGGGCCGAGCCGGGGCGCCGGCCGCCGGCCGGGCGGGGCGCGCGGGCGGTGCCCAGGGGCCCGCCGGAGAGCTCGTCCGGGGCCGGGACCCGCATGGAGGTGTGGGTGTCGCGGTTGGAGTCGGGGGACGAGCCCGGCACCAGGGGCACGGCGGCGCGGCGCGGCGCGTCGGTGAGGGTCGGGTAGGGGTCGTCCTCGTACGGCTCCGCGGACGGGTCGGCGTCCGGCTCGTCGACGTCCAGCGGCGGCATGCCGGCCACGAGCGGCAGCAGGTCGTGGAGGCGGGCGGCGAGCTCGGAGGCGCGCAGGCGGGAGGCCGGGGCCTTGGCCAGGCACTGGACGATCAGCTGCCACAGCTCGTCCGGGATGCCGGGGAGCGGGACGACCGTCTCGGTGACGTGGCGGCGCAGGACGGCCCCCGGATGGCCGCCGCCGAACGGCGTGAAGCCGGCGAGCAGCTCGTACAGGACGGTCGCGAGGGCGTAGATGTCGACGGCCGCGCGGGGCGGCAGTCCCTCGACGATCTCGGGGGCCACGTAGTCCGGCGTGCCGATGACGCGCGTGGTCCTGGTGCGTCCGGGGGTGTCGATCAGCTTGGCGACGCCGAAATCGGTCAGCAGGGCGGGGTGGGCGCCGCCGGGGCCGAGCGGGCCCTCCATGTCGAGCAGGATGTTCTCGGGCTTGACGTCGCGGTGGACGATCCCGGCGGCGTGCGCGGCGGCCAGCCCCTCGGCGACGTCGGCGGCGATCGAGACGGCCGCCTCGGGGGCGAGGCGGCGCTCGCGGTCCAGACGGGTGCGCAGGTCGGTGCCGCGCACCAGGTCCATGACGAGGGCGAGGTCCTTGCCGTCGACGACCAGGTCGCGGACGCCCACCACGCGCGCGTGGTCCAGCCCGAGCAGGGCGGTGCGCTCCTGGACGAAGCGGCCGACGAGTTCCTGGTCGGAGGCCAGGTCCTCGCGCAGCAGCTTGATCGCTACGGGGCCCTCCGGGCCCTCACCGAGCCACACCGTGCCGGCGCTGCCCCGCCCCAGGATCTGGTGGGCCGTGTACCGGCTGCCGATTTTCCGTGCCAAGACTGCTCCCTCAGCGGCTGGCGTTCCCGACCAAGTTACGCGGACGCGGGCGCCGGTACTCACTTCCGGGGGGAAATCGCCCCCGGAAGTCGACAAATCGGCAGAGTTACTGGGCGGGGGTCGAGGGCGGCGTCGGCGTGCCGCCGTCCCCGCCGAGCTGGGAGATCCAGTCGGTGACCGCGGACACGGCGTCCCCGATGGCCTGCCAGTAGCTCTTGCCCTGGGCGATCCAGTCCTGCAGCGGGGTCAGCTCCCAGATCAGCCAGCCCGCCACGAAGAGCAGGACGAGCGTGAACAGGCACCCCTTGAGGCAGCCCAGGCCGGGGATGCGCATCGGGTTGGCGCTGCGCCGGCGCGGCTCCCGCGGCGGGCGCGGGGCCTGCTGCGGGGGCTGCTGCGGCTGCGGGTGACGCGGCTGCGGCTGGTGGTGCTGCGGGGGCTGGGGTGCGTACTGCTGCTGCGGAGGGGGCGGCGGCGCGTACTGCGGGGGGCGCTGCGGCGGCCGCTGCTGGGGCTGGTGCTGCGGCGCGTACGGCTGCGGCTGCTGCTGGGGCGGCTGCGGCTGCGGGCGGCGCTGGGGGCGGCGGCGCAGCGGGTCCTGGCCGGGGTCGAGGTACTGGACCTGCGTCTGCTCGTTGCGGTCCCGGGCCGCGCGCAGCTGGGTCTGCCAGGGGTGCGGCTCCTCCGGCCGCGGCGGGCCGTCGGGGCCCGGCGGGACCGGCGGCATGACGGTGGTGGGGTCGGCGCCGCCCGCGCCGCTGGTCGGCATCACGCTGGTCGCGGCGTTGGGGTCGTACCGGCCCGCATCGCTCGGCAGCACCTGCGTGGGGTCGGCGGCGCCCGGGGTCTGCGGGACGGGGGCCGGCGCCGGGTCGGGCGCGAGCAGCGCGCCGACGCCCTCCGCGGCCTCGATCTGCGCGGGCGTGGCGTGCACGCCGATGCCGGCGGCGACCACGCGCAGGCCGCGGGCGAGGTTCTCGGCGCTCGGGCGGCGGTCCGGGTCCTTGCTCAGGCAGCGCTCTATCACCGTCCACAGCGGTCCGGGGACCGTGGAGGGCCGGCGCGGCTCCTCGCTGAGGTGGCGGTGCAGGACCTCCAGCGCGGTGCCGCCGGCAAACGGCGGGCGGCCGGTGACCAGCTCGTACAGCAGGATGCCGGCGCCGTAGATGTCCACGGCGGAGGTCTGCGGGCGGCCCTCGGCGGACTCGGGCGCGACGTACGCGGGCGTGCCGACGAATTCGTGCGTACGGGTCAGGCCGGGGCTGTCGGCGAGGCGCGCGATGCCGAAGTCGGTGAGCATCGGGTGCATCCGGCCGTCCCGCTCGGCCACCAGCACGTTGGCCGGCTTGAGGTCGCGGTGCACGATGCCGTCGGCGTGGCTGGCGGCGAGCGCGTCGGCGATCTGCGCGGTGAGCAGCGCCGCGGCGACCGGGGTGAGCGGGCCGTTCTCGCGGATGTAGCGGTGCAGGTCCGGGCCCTCGACCAGGTCCATCACGAGCGCGAGCAGGTCGCCCTCGACGACGAGGTCGCGGGTGCGGACGATGTTGGGGTGGGTGAGGCGGAGGAGGACGGAGCGTTCCCGCAGGAAGCGCATCACCACGTCCGCGTCGTTCGCGAGCTCCTCCTTGAGGACCTTGATCGCGACGGTCTCGCCGGGCTGGCCCGGCACGGCGGCCTCGGCGCCCGCCGTCTCCCTCTGGCGGGCTCGCCAGACGGTGCCCGTGGCGCCGCGCCCGAGCGGCTCCTCGAGCAGGTACTTGCTGCCTACCGGCCGCACGTCATGCGCTCCCTGCGATCGTGGTCCTTGCCTGGCCCGTGCCTCCCTCTCGGGCCCGCCCGGGTGTCCGACCCACTGTAGTGCCGCGGGGCGGCCCACCGGTCGGTCGTCTTCCGGTCTCGTACGGTGCCGAAGACGCACTCTTCCCGTCCATGGTTGCCACACATGATCCCAAGGCGGGCGCAAGCTGGCATTTTCCCGACCGGGGGTGAGCATTCAAGATCATTTGATGCCGGTTCCCGGGCGTGTTGTCCGTCGCAGGTGCGAGGATGCACCCAGCACTGAACCGGACGACGCGTCCGCAGTGGAGGGGGACGCCGGGCCGCTCCCTTCTCCTTGCCGGGCGCGCCGCGCAGAAGGGACCGCTGACGGCGATGCAGATCCGGCTGACCGTCCTCGCGGCGCCGCTCGGCGGCCAGACCGCGGGACGCGCCTGCGACGTGCTGGTCACCGCCCCGGCGGGGACCGCGCTGGCCGCCGTGGCCTCCGGGCTGGCCGCCGCCGTCGCCGGCCCCGACGTCTCCGGGTCGGTCGTGCTGTACGCGGGCGGGGAGCGGCTGGACGCGCAGCGCCGGGTGCTGGGCGAGCCGCCGCTGGTGGACGGCGCGGTGCTCTCCCTCCAGGCCCCGGCCGAGGACCACGCCCCCGCGGACGGCGCCGCGGTACGGCTCCACGTGGTCGCCGGACCCGACGCGGGCGGCGTCCACCTGCTGCACGGCGGTCAGATCCGCATCGGCCGCTCCGCCGACGCGGACGTCCCGCTGGACGACCCGGACGTCTCGCGCCTCCACTGCGCGGTGACGGTCGCCGAGGACGGCCGCGTCACGGTCGCGGACCTCGGCTCCACGAACGGCACCTCCCTCGACGGCACGGCCGTCGGCTCCCGCCCGGTCCCGCTGCGGCCGGGCGCCCTGCTGCGGCTCGGCGAGTCCACCCTGCGGCTGAGCGCGGGCGCCCCGGCGACCGCGCCGCTCCCGACCGCCCCCGACGGCGAAGGACACCTCCGCGTCCCGTCGCGCACGGCCCCGGCGCCCAGCGCCGGCTCCCCCGGTCCCGCCGCCGCGCCGGTCGGCGCTCCGTCCGCCGCGGCCGCTGCGCCCGCAGGGCCGGGCGGTCCTCCCGCCGCGATCGCCGGCCCCACCCGCAGTGCCGGCGCCCGCCCGGACACCGCGGAGCACGGCCCCCAGGCCCCGGCCGGCGGCGCCGGGCAGGCACCCGCCGGGGCGACCGGCCCGGCGGGCGGGGGCGACACCGCCACCCACGGGCAGGGCGCCCGCTTCCCGCACGCGCCCGCCGGCGCCGGGCCCGCCCCCGGGCAGGCGCCGACCGGCCCGGACGGCCTCCCCGGGGACGGGCGCGACACGGAACCGGCCGCCGGCAGGGGGGCCCGCAGACGGGGCATAGGCGCCTGGGCGCGGCGGCTCGCGGGCGGCCGCGGTGACGACGCCGCGGGCGCCGCGGCACCCGGGCTTCCCGAGGCGCGGGGCTCCCGCGCCGGCGGCGGCGAGACGTGGCCCGACCCCTCCGCCGTGCTGCTCACGGCGCTCGGCCCCGGGCCGAGGCTCTGGGAGCGGGGCCCCGGGCACCCCGAGGAGCTCGTCATACGGCTCGGCACGACCGACCGGGCCGACCTGCCGTCCGTACCCGTCACGGTCGGGCTGCGCGAGGCGGGGTCCCTCGCGCTGGCCGGGCCCCGGGCGCGGCTCATGGGCCTGGCCCGCTCCGTCGTGGCGCAGCTCGCCGCGCTGCACGCGCCCACCGATCTGGAGATCGTGCTGATCGGCAGCGCCGCCCGCAAGCGCGACTGGGCCTGGCTCGGCTGGCTGCCGCACCTGCGGCCGGCCCACGGGCAGGACTGCCGGCTGCTGCTGGCGTACGACCGGGAGCAGGCGGCCGCCCGCGCCGCCGAGCTGACACGGCGCCTCGACGACGGGCCGCTCGGTCCGGGATGGGCGAGCGCGGAGCGGAGGGCGGTCGCGGAGGCGGCCGAGCGGTACGACGGGCCGCGCACGGTCGTGATCGTCGACGGCGACCCCGGCTCCGCGGCGCTGCGCGAGACGTCCGCCCGGCTGGCCGGGGCGGGCGCGGCGGCCGGCATCCACCTCGTCTGTCTCGCCGAGACCCCGGCGGCCTCACCGCTCTCCCCGGTCGGCGCCACCTACGAGGCGGCGTGCGCCGCGTCCCTCGCCTTCCGCGAGTGCGGGGCCGTCGCCCTGCTGTCCGGTGATGTGGCGACCGCGCTGCGGCTGATGCGGACGGCGGGCGGGCAGCCCGCCGGGCACGGCACCGTCGGCACGGTCGACGCCGTCTCCCCCGCCTGGGCGGAGCGCTTCGCGCGGGCGCTGGCGCCGCTGCGCACCGAGGGGGCCGCGCCGCGGGGCCGGGCGGCCGCCACGGCGCTGCCCCCGTCGGCGCGCCTCCTCGACGAGCTGGGCCTGGCCCGCGCCACGCCCGCGTCCCTGCTGGCCCGCTGGGCGTCGGCGCCCGACGGTACGGCCGTGCTGGGCACGGGCCCGCGCGGCCCGCTCACCGTGGACCTCACCGCCGAGGGCCCGCACCTGCTGGTCGAGGGCCCGGCCGGCAGCGGCCGTACGGAGCTGCTGCGCGCGGTCGCCGCCTCGCTGGCCGCCGCCTCCCGGCCCGACCGGCTCGCGCTGCTGCTGGTCGACGGCGCGGGCGGTGAGCGCGGCGAGGGCCTCGCGCCCTGCATGGAGCTGCCGCACGCCACGGAGCACCTGGTGGCCGCGGATCCGGTCAGGATGCGGGCGTTCGCCCAGGCGCTCGGGGCGGAGCTGAAGCGGCGGGCGGAGCTGCTGGGCCGCCAGGAGTTCACCGAGTGGCACACCCAGCGGGAAGTGGCCGACCGCCTGATCGGTCCGCGCCGCCCCGCGGACGGCGAGCAGGCCGCCCGGGAGCCCCGCGATCCCCGCCCGGCCGACCGCCGGCTGCCCGACCCCCGCGCCGGCGACCCCACCACCGCCGACCTCGACGCCGCGGCGACGGGCGGCACCCTGCGCCTGCGTCCCACCGCGCGCGGCGGCGGGAACCCGGCGGACGTACCGCCCCCGCTGCCGCGCCTGGTCGTCCTGGTCGACGACTACGACGCGCTGGTGGCGCCGGCGCTCGGCAGCCCCGGCCGGCCGGCCGCCGGTTCGGTGGTCCGGGCACTGGAGGCGGTGGCCCGCGACGGCCACCGGCTCGGCGTGCACCTGGTGGCGTCGTCCGCCCGCCCCGACCGCACGGCGGACACGGAGCTGGCCCGCCGCGCCCGGCTGCGTGCCGTGCTGGACGCCCCGCCCGCCGCGCCCGGCCCCGACGACCCGGCGCCGGGACGCGGCCGGCTCGGGCACCCCGACGGGCGGGTGACGCCGTTCCAGACGGGCCGGGTCACCGGCCGCATCCCGCGCACCGCGACCCAGCGGCCGACCGTCGTCCCGCTGGACTGGGAGCGGATGGGCGACCCGCCGACCCGCCGGCCGGTGCGCGAGCTCGGCAACGGGCCGACCGACCTGGCGCTGCTCGCCAGCGCGCTGGACCGGGCGGCCCGCTCGCTCGACGCGGCCCCGATACCGCCACTGACGACTCCCAGCCATCGCTGACGTGACGTCACGAGCCGATCACGATGCGGCTCTTGACACGGCAGGCGGTATTGCGGCACCCGTGCACCCGGCGTAGACCTGACCTCACGGGACGCGTACGCGCACGGGTAAGTGCACGCAGGAGACGGGGCAGTGATGCGCACAACTCTTCGCACGAGCACACGCACGGCACGGACGACACGCACGGCACTGACGGCGCTGGTGGCCGCCGGAGCCCTCGCCCTCGCGGGCTGCGGCGACGGGGGCGGCGGGAAGGACGCCGGCCCCGGCGGGAGCAAGGCCCCGGGCGAACCGGCGGCGACCGTCGAACTGCCGAGGCTCGACGGCCGAAAGCTCCAGGTCGTCGCGGTCTGGACCGGCCCCGAGCAGGCGGCCTTCACCAAGGTCCTCGACGCGTTCGAGAAGCACACCGGCGCCGAGGTCGCGTACGTCCCGACACAGGACGCGATGCTCAACTACATCGGCACGAAGATCGCGGGCGGCGCCCCGCCGGACGTGGCGATGCTCCAGCAGGTCGGCGCGCTCCAGCAGGCCGTGGAGCGGAAGTGGGCCAAGCCGGCCGGCCCCGGGGCGAAGGCCCAGCTGGCCAAGAACTACTCCCGCGGCTGGCAGGACCTGGGCGCGGTCGACGGCACCCAGTACGGCGTGTACTTCAAGGCCGCCAACAAGTCGCTGATCTGGTACAACACCGCCGTCTTCGAGAACGCCGGCGTCTCGGAGCCGAAGACCTGGAAGGAGCTGCTCACCACCGCCGAGACGGTCTCCGCCTCCGGTGTGACGCCGTTCTCGGTCGGCGGCGCGGACGGCTGGACCCTCACGGACTGGTTCGAGAACGTCTACCTCTCGCAGGCCGGGCCGGAGAAGTACGACCGGCTCGCCCGGCACGAGATCAAGTGGACCGACCCGTCCGTGCGGCAGGCCCTCACCACCCTCGCCGAGCTGTTCGGCAAGCCGGCCCTGATCGCCGGCGGCGCGGACGGGGCGCTGCAGACGGAGTTCCCGGCCTCCGTGACGCAGACGTTCACCGGCGGCGACCGGCCCAAGGCCGGCATGGTCTTCGAGGGCGACTTCGTCTCGATCAACATCGCTCAGACCGATGCCAAAATCGGTACGGATGCGAAGGTGTTCCCCTTCCCCGCGGTCGGCGCCGAAGCCCCGGTGGTCACGGGCGGCGACGTGGCCGTCGCGCTGACCGACAACCCCGCGGCGCAGGCCCTGCTGACGTTCCTCGCCTCACCCGACGCGGCGCGGATCTGGGCGGGCGAGGGCGGCTTCATCTCCCCGAACAAGTCGCTGGCCCCGTCGGCGTACCCGAACGACGTGCAGCGCGACATCGCCAAGGCGCTCATCGCGGCGGGCGACGACTTCCGCTTCGACATGTCGGACCAGATGCCGCAGTCGTTCGGCGGCACCCCCGGCAAGGGCGAGTGGAAGGCGCTGCAGGACTTCCTGAAGAACCCGAAGGACATCGCGGGCACCCAGGCCCGCCTGGAGGCCGACGCGGCCAAGGCGTACCAGAACAAGGGCTGAGGCCATGGCAGCGCCCGCCACCGCCCCGAAGCGCACCCCCGCCCCCGGGCCCGCCCCCGGCCGCAGGAGCGTGACCGGCACCCGCAGGCTCGTCGCGGCCGGCTTCCTGCTGCCCGCGCTGCTGCTGCTCGGCGCGCTCGTGGTCTACCCGATCGCGTACTCGGTCCACCGGTCGTTCTTCGACCGCTCCGGCGACTCCTTCGCCGGGCTCGCCAACTACGTGGAGATCTTCACCGACGACACGATCCTCACCGCCGTGAAGAACAACGCCGTGTGGGTGGTGGTGGCCCCGACCGTCGCCACCGCCCTCGGCCTGATCTTCGCCGTGCTGACGGAGCGGGTCCGCTGGGGCACGGCCTTCAAGCTGGTCGTCTTCATGCCGATGGCGATCTCCATGCTCGCCGCGGGCATCATCTTCCGGCTGGTGTACGAGCAGGACCCCGACCGCGGCGTCGCCAACGCCGTCTGGGTGGGCGTGCACGACACGTTCGCCGAGTCGGCCGGCTACCCCGGGGCCCGCCCCCTGCCGGTCCACCCGCTCGAGGCGGCGGACGGCGGGGCGTTCGTCACGGACCGGCCGGTACGGGCCGGCACACCGGCCGAGCTGCCGCTGGTCGGCGTGGCACCCGCCGACATGCCGCAGGACGCGGAGCCCGCGACGGCGCCCCCGCCCGCCGCGGACGGCCGGGTCACCGGCACCGTGTGGCTGGACTTCACCCGGGGCGGCGGCGGCACGCCCAACGCCATCGACGCCCGGGAGCCCGGCCTGCCCGGCATCGAGGTGGAGGCCGTCAAGGACGGCCGGGTCGTCGCCACGGCCACGGCGGCCGCGGACGGCACCTTCAGCCTCCCCGCCGAGGCCGACGGCTCCCGTCTGCGCCTGCCCGGGTCGAACTTCCGCGAGCGCTACAACGGCGTCGACTGGCTCGGCCCGTCCTTCGTCACCCCGGCCATCATCGGCAGTTACGTGTGGATGTGGGCGGGCTTCGCGATGGTGCTGATCGCGGCGGGCCTGGCGGGCCTGCCGCGCGAACTGCTCGAAGCGGCCCGGGTGGACGGGGCCAACGAGTGGCAGGTCTTCCGCCGCATCACGGTGCCGCTCCTCGCACCGGTCCTCGCGGTCGTCCTCGTCACCCTGATGATCAACGTGCTGAAGATCTTCGACCTGGTCTTCATCATCGCGCCGGGATCCGTCCAGGACGACGCCAACGTCCTGGCGCTCCAGCTCTACCGCTCCTCCTTCGGCACGGACGCCCACCTGGGCGTGGGCAGCGCCATCTCCGTCCTCCTGCTGCTGCTGGTGATCCCGGTGATGTGGTTCAACATCCGGCGCATCCGGAAGGAGACGCGGCGATGAGCGGCCGTACCCGGCAGAGCCCGGCCACGCGCATCGCGGCCCGCGCCGCCGGGGGCGGGCTGCGCGTGTTCCTCGTCCTCGTCGGGCTGTTCTGGCTGATGCCGACCGTCGGGCTGCTGCTGTCCTCGCTGCGCGACCCGTCCGACATCAGCTCCTCCGGCTGGTGGCGGGTGTTCACCGCGCCCGCGCAGCTGACCACCGACAACTACGCCTCGCTGCTCGACAACGACACCATCACCGGCTCGCTCCTCTCCACCGTCCTCATCACCGTCCCGTCGACGGTCCTCGTCATCGTCATCGGGTCGTTCGCCGGGTACGCCTTCGCCTGGATGGAGTTCCCCGGCCGGGACTGGTGGTTCCTGCTCGTGGTGGGCCTGCTCGTCGTGCCCGTCCAGGTGGCGCTCGTCCCCGTGTCGGAGCTCTTCGGCGAGATCGGCATCTTCGAGACGACGCTCGGCGTGGTCCTCTTCCACGTCGCCTTCGGCCTGCCCTTCGCCATCTTCCTGCTGCGCAACTTCTTCGCGGAGATCCCCCGCGAGCTGCTGGAGGCGGCACGGCTCGACGGCGCCGGCGAGATACGGCTGTTCACGCGGGTGGTCATGCCGCTCGGCGGCCCGGCCATCGCCTCGCTGGGCATCTTCCAGTTCCTGTGGGTGTGGAACGACATGCTGATCGCGCTGATCTTCGCGGACTCCGGCTCACCGCCGATCACGGTCGCGCTCCAGCAGCAGGTACGGCAGTTCGGCAACAACATCGACGTCCTCGCGCCCGGGGCGTTCGTCTCGATGGTGATCCCGCTCGCCGTCTTCTTCGCCTTCCAGCGCCAGTTCGTGTCGGGGGTGATGGCCGGGGCGGTCAAATGACGTACAGGTCAGCGGCCGTACACCCGCATGTCCCCCGTATGCCACGGGACGCGTAACCCGGTCGGTCCACCGGAAGTTCCCGGGCCATGCCCCGGTTCAGCGTCATCGTCCCCGCGTACCACGTCCAGGCCTATCTGCACGCCTGCCTGGAGTCGGTGCTCTCCCAGTCCTGCGACGATCTCGAACTGATCGCCGTGGACGACTGCTCGCCCGACGGCTGCGGCGCGATCATCGACGAGTTCGCCGCCCGTGACCGCCGGGTCATCGCCGTCCACCTGCCGGAGAACTCCGGCCTGGGCCCCGCCCGCAACGCCGGACTCGCCCACGCCACCGGCGACTACCTGGTCTTCCTCGACGGCGACGACACCCTCGCCCCCGGTTCCCTCCGGGCCGTGGCGGACCGCCTCAAGGAGACCGGCGACCCGGACGTGCTGGTGTACGACCACGTCCGTACGTACCCCACCGGCGAGGTCGTCCCCAACGAGTTCCGCGCCCACCTCGCCGAGTCCGGCCCGGCGCCGTTCGTGCTCGCCGACCGCCCCGGGCTGCTGAAGGTGCTGATGGTGGTGTGGAACAAGGCGTACAAGCGGGAGTTCGTCGCACGCGAGGGCTTCACCTTCCCGCCCGGGTTCTACGAGGACACCCCGTGGACCTACCCGGCGCTGATGGCCGCCGGGTCGATCGCCACCCTCGACCGGGTGTGCGTGCACTACCGCCAGCGCCGTACCGGCTCCATCCTGAGCACCACGAGCCTGCGCCACTTCGATCTGTTCGACCAGTACGAGCGGCTCTTCGCGTTCCTCGACACGCGCCCCGAGCTGGCGTGCTGGCGCCCGGTGCTGCGCCGGCGCATGGCCGACCACTTCACCTCCGTCTTCATGGCCCCCGGGCGGCTGCCGCGCGGCACCCGCGCCGCCTTCTTCCGCCGCGCCAGGGCCCACTACCGCCGCCACCGCGCGGCCGGTGCCGCTCCGGCCCCGGCCGCCCGCGCGATCGCCGTCCCGCGGCTCACCACCCGCCTGCGCCACGCCCTGGTGCGGTTCGGCAGCCACCGCACCTACCGCGCGCTGATGGCCGCGCGCACGGCGAAGCGGCGCGCCGCGGCGGGCGGCCGCCGGGTCGCGGGGGCGGTGTGCGGCGCGCTGCTCCAGCTGCACTACCGCATCCAGCGGTGCCTGCCGGTGCGGGACGACCGGGCCGTCTTCAGCGCCTACTGGAGCCGCGGCTACGCGTGCAGCCCGGCCGCGATCGAGGAGCGGGTGCGCGAGCTGGCCCCGCACGTGCGCACCGCCTGGATCTGCGCCCCTGCGCACGCGCACACCGTGCCGCCGGGCACGCGCAGGGTGCGGCCCGGTTCGGCCGCGTACTGGACGGCCCTGGCCAGGTCCAAGTACCTGGTCAACAACGTCAACTTCGACCGGCGGATGGTCAAGCGGCGCGGACAGGTGGTCGTGCAGACCCAGCACGGCACGCCGCTGAAGCACATGGGCCTGGACCTGATGCACCGGCCGGCCGCCGCCCGCGGCATGGACTTCGCCGGGCTGCTGCGCGCCGTCGACACCTGGGACTACCTCGTCTCCCCCAACCGCCACGCCACGCTCGTGTGGGAGCGGGTCTACCCGGCCGGCTACCGCACGCTGGAGTACGGCTGTCCGCGCAACGACGTGTTCCAGCGGGCGGGGGCCGCCGACGTCGCCCGGCTGCGGGAGACGCTCGGCATCCCCGAGGGCCACACGGCGGTCCTGTACGCGCCCACCCACCGGGACTACGTGACGCCGCAGCCGCGCCTGCTCGACCTCGAGCGGGTGCTGCGGGCGCTCGGCCCGGGGTTCGTGATCCTGGCGCGCCCGCACCCGACCCACGGCGACGGTCCGCCACCGCCCGCCCACCCGCGGGTCATCGACGTCTCGGCCCACCCCTCGGTCGAGCAGCTGTGCCTGGCGTCGGACGTGCTGGTGACGGACTACTCGTCGCTGATGTTCGACTACGCCAACCTGGACCGGCCGATCGTGGTGCACACCGAGGACTGGGCGGCGTACGAGGCGGCCCGCGGCACCTACTTCGACGTGAGGTCCTTCCCGCCGGGCGCGGTGGCCCTCTCCGAGGACGAGCTGATCGACATCTTCGTCACCGGGCACTGGCGGGGCTCGCGCTCGGCGCAGCTGCGCGCCGCCTTCCGGGCGCGGTTCTGCCCGTACGACGACGGCGGTGCGGCCGAGCGGGTGGTGCGGCACGTGTTCCTGGGCGAGGACCCGCAGCGGCTGGCACCCGTCGTCCCGCTGGAGGAGCGCCGCCCGGCCCCGTCGATGGGCGAGGCGGTGTCGGCGCTGTTCCCGGCGCCCCGGTAAGGGCGCGCGACCCGGGCCCGGGCTCTCCCCGGGGGACCCGGTGGTGTGCTCCCGTCCCGCCGCCCGGCCGCCCGGCCCGGGGTCACGCCGCCCACGGCGACCCGGGCCTGGTCCGGGCGGCCAGGGACGCCTTCACCTCGTCGATGTCCACCACCCTCACCGTCAGCGCCATCGGGGTTTTCGCCGCAGCGCTCCTCACCGTGGTGGTCATGCGCGGCGGCCGGAACGCGGTCCCCGCCGAGCAGGCGCCGCAGGCCCCGGAGAAGGAGGCCGTACCGGCCGCGTGACCGGGGGCGTCACCTCTCTTCCGCACACACCGTTCCGCGCCGGAGGCCGGCACCCGCCCAGGGTGCCGGCCTCCCGCATAAGACAGCTCCTAGCCGCGTACGAGTGCCCGGGCGACCCGCCGTACCGCGCTGCGCCGCACCACCGGGGCCAGCAGCCGCCCCACGCTGCCGGCGGGCCGCCACCGCACCTGCAGCCGCCCCGCGCCGCGCCCCTCCGGCTCCACGGTGATCCGGTGCCGCGCGGGCCCCGTCACCTCGAACGGCGTGAAGTCCGTCGGCGCCAGCAGCACGCCCGTGCGGCTCGCACGCCCGTCCGTCACCTCCAGCACCGGGTGGCGCACGCCCCAGAAGCCGTGGACGGGCAGGGCCACGGCCGACAGGTCGAGCCGTGCGGTGCCCTCGAAGACGCCGCGCCCGGCCGGGTCCAGCCGTACCGGCACGGTCGTGCGCCGCCCGCCCGGCGCGAGGTGCAGGGACGCGGGCTGCGGCGCGAGCGGCAGGCGCAGCCCCGGGTCGTACGTCCGCACCGCCAGCTCCACGGCCGTGCCCGCGTGGACGAGCCCGGTGATCTCGTGCCGGAACCGGGCGGCGGCGAACGGGCAGCCCTCCAGGTCCAGTTCCGTCACGTCCAGGTCCTCGCGCGCCGCCGCGCCCACCGGCAGCGCGCTGCCCCAGTAGGTGCGGCCCCGCGCGGGATCCGTCACCGTCCCGCGCGGCCCCACGCCGTGGCCGAGGCCCCGGGCGGCCAGGCGCGCCTCCTCGTACCGGCCCTCGCGCAGCAGCCCGATCACGACCCGCTCGTCGCGGCCCAGCCGCGCGTACGCGGCGGCGCACAGCCCGTCCAGGTAGGGCACGGTCTCGGCGGCGAACCCGGCGACCCACGCCGGCTCGCGGTGGGGCAGGTCCCCCGCGTACAGCCGGAAGTCGTGCGAGAGGAACTTGAAGTCCTTCTCCTCCCGGACGGCCGCGGGGACGCCCTGCCCGTCCAGGAACGCGTCGATGAGCCGCGCGATCCGGATCCGGTCGCGCACGTTGGACATCAGGTGCCGCCGGTTGGAGATGGTCGCCGCCTCGCGGTCGGCGTGGGGGGCGATGTACCAGCGGTAGACCGGTTCGGTGATGACGGTGAAGGCGCGGGCGAGGGTGTACGCCTGGGCGGAGAAGAGCTGGTCCTCGTAGTGCAGGCCCTCGGGGAAGCGCAGGTTGTGCCGGTCGAGGAACTCCCTGCGGTACATCTTGTTGGTCGACAGCGGCTCGAAGAGCATCCGCGGCTCCTCCGCGATGCCGCGGACCGTGCGCCGGCGGCCGAAGAGCGGCGCCATCCAGGTGGAGGTGGCCCCGGTGTCGGTGCGCACCCGTTCCACGGCGCCCATCGCGAAGTCCGCCTCCGTCTCCCGGTGGGCGGCGAGCAGCAGTTCCACCGCCCGCGGGGGCAGTTCGTCGTCGCTGTCGAGGAACATCAGGAACGGGGCGCGGGCGATCTCCAGGGCGCGGTTGCGCGGCGCGGAGCAGCCGCCGCTGTTCTGCTCCAGGCGCAGCACGCGGATCCGGCCGTCCTTGGCGGCAAGCGCGGCCGCGACCTCGGGGGTGGCGTCCGTGGAGTGGTCGTCGCTGATGACGATCTCCAGGGCGCGGTGGGTCTGGGCGCGCACGGAATCGACGGCGCGCGGCAGCCGTGCGGCGTCGTTGTGGACGATGACGGTGACGGTGACGTCGGGGACGGTGGTCGTCATCGGCGCGCGGCCTCCTCGGGGGTGGGGGCGGGGGTGCGCCGGCCGACCGGCAGCACGGGCGGCAGGCCCTCCTCGCCCTCGCCCAGGAAGACGCGGCGTACGACGCGCTCGGCGGCGTGCCCGTCGTCGTACTCGCAGAACCGCAGCCGGAAGTCGTGGCGCTGTTTGCGGGCGGTCTCGTCGCACCAGGCGGTGGAGGTGAGGATGTCGGTGAGGTCGGCCTGGCCGCGGGCGACGGGGCCCGGGGCCTCGGCCGTCAGGTCGAAGTAGACGCCGCGGACGCGGGTGTACGTCTCCCAGTCGTCGGCGTGGATGACGATGGGCCGGTCGAGGTTGGCGTAGTCGAACATCAGCGACGAGTAGTCGGTGAGGAGGGCGTCGGCGGCGAGCGCGAGCTCCTCGACGGGGTCCCAGCCGGTGACGTCGAGCACCCGGGCGTGGCGCGCGCCGCCCGGCAGCCGGTCGTGGAAGTAGTGGCCGCGGACGAGCAGCACGGTGTCGTCGCCGAGCCGGTCGGCCAGTTCCGGCAGGTCCAGGCGGGGTGTCCAGCCGGCCTCGTGGTCGCGGTGGGTGGGGGCGTACAGGACGGCCCGGCGGCCGGGTTCGATGCCGAGGCGTGCGCGGGCGGCCAGGACGTCCTCGGCGGTGGCGCGGTAGTAGACGTCGTTGCGGGGATAGCCGTAGTCGAGGGACCGGTAGCCGGAGGGGTAGGCACGGGCCCAGGTCTCGGTGGAGTGGCTGTTGGCGGAGATGCTGTAGTCCCAGCGGTCGATGCGCTCCAGCAGCGACTCGAAGTTGAGGCCCTGGGCGGCGGCCGGGTGGTCGCGCTGGTCGACGCCCATGCGCTTGAGCGGGGTGCCGTGGTGGGTCTGGACGTGGACGCTGCCCGGCCGCTTGACCACGTCGTTCGGGAAGTTGACGTTGTTGACCAGGTACTTGGCGCGGGCGAGGACGTCCCAGTAGCGGGCGCTGCCGGGGACGACGTGGTCGGTGCCGGGCGGCAGCAGCGGGACGCGGTCCTCCTCGGTGATCCACACCTGGCGGATGTCGGGGGCGAGTTCGGCGAGCTCGGCGGCGATGGCGGCCGGGTTGCAGTGCACGCCGCGGCCCCAGTACGCGGAGAAGACCACGAGGTCCTCGTCCAGGCGGCGGCGCAGGGCCCGGTGGTAGCGGCGCCGGGCGCGTACCGCCGCGAGCCGCTCGGTCCCGGCCGCGAGGGTGGCCCCGGCGGCACGGCGCCTGTCGTTGGCGGCGCGCAGCGCCCGGTAGGGCAGGGCGGCGTTGCGGGCCAGGAGGTGGTGGCGCACGCCGTCGAGACCGCGCGGGAGGCGGTGGCCCTCGGGACGGAGGCGGGCCGCGTGGTCGGCGGCACGGCGGAAGTACTCGGGGACCAGGGCGGGGGGCAGTTCGTCGCGGCGGGCGAGCGTGGTGAGGTAGTCGCCGGTCATCCGGTCGTAGAGTCGGCCCAGCACGGCGGGCGGCGCGTCGCGGGCGATGGCCAGCCGGTGCAGCCGCTCGTACTGGGCGAAGGCGGCGAAGTGCCGCTCGGGGCCGGCGGCGCGCCGCTGGACGGGGCGGTCCTTGCGGTGGGTGAGCGCCACGGTGTCGCAGCAGGCGACGCCGCGGGCCGGCACCAGTACGGCGTACGCCAGGTACAGCTCGTCGTGGCCCTCGGTGGCGAGGAGTTCGGGGTGTGCGCCGAGGAGCCGGGCGCTGACGAGCCGGGCGCCGAGCACGGGCGCCAGGTCCAGCAGCGCGGGTTGCTCGGCGAGGCGGGCGGGGCCCGCCAGGCGGATGAGGAGCTCGGTGTCGCCGCTGGGTGCGGCGTCGTCCCACCAGTGCGCCACCCGGTGGTCGCACACCAGCACGTCGGGCGCGTCCGGCCCCTCCGCGGGCAGGCGCGCGGCGAGCGCGGCCGCCGCCCCCTCGGGCAGCAGGTCGTCGGGGTGCAGGAACTGCAGGTACGCCCCGGTCGCGGCCCGCGCCGCGGCGGCCCGGGCGGCGGCCGCGGGCGCGTGCGGCGAGACGGGCACCACGGTGACGCGCGGGTCGCGCATCTCGTGGGCCTCGGCGAGCGCGCGGGCCGGGGTGTCGTCGAGCGGGACGGTCACGACGACGTCGAGCTGGGCGTACGACTGCGCGGTGACGCTCTCCAGGCAGGCGCGCAGCCGGCTGAGCGGGGCGCGGCCGGACACGACGACGCTGAGACGGGCCATGGAGTCCTTCCGGGGCTGGGGCCTGTCCTCCGGATCAGGCCGGACCGGTGGGCGGGTCTGGAAGACGGGCCGCAGGGGCTGTCCTGTCGATCAGGCCGGAGCCCGGCGTGATCGACAGTGGCGGGCTAGTTCCGCTGGCCGGCGAAGACCGTGATGAGGCCGATCACCACGAGCAGCGAGCCGGCCCAGGTCCACGGGGAGGTCCGCTCGTGCAGCAGGGTCGAGCCGGCCAGCACGATCAGCAGATAGCCGAGGGCGTTGAAGGGGTACGCGACCGACAGCGGCACCCGGGCGAGGGTGGACATCCACGCCACGGCGGACACCGCGAAGACGGTGAGGCCGAGCACCACCCACGGGGTGGTCGCGGCGCGGACGGCGAGGGAGCCGCCGGTCCGCTCGACGGTGGCGGCGGCGGCCCGCATGCCGTGCTTGAGCATGATCTGCCCGGCCGCCGAGGAGAACACCGCGAACAGCAGCAGCAGGAGGCTGGCCGGGGTCAACGCCCCCCTCTCAGACGCCGACGCGATCGGTGCGGGCGGCCGCACCGGCCGCGCCGATCGCGTCGGCGGGGATGAACTGACGGTTGAGGATGTCCTGGACATCGATGTGCTCCCCAGCGATGATCGTCCGCGCCGCATGCGGGGTGAGCAGTGCGACGTACTGGTAGCCGAAGAGGGTGGGCCGGATCCGGGTCAGCAGCTTCGACAGACCGCCGAGCGCCCGGGCGGCCGGTCCGCCGCCGAGCACCGACCAGAAGGGCGCGCCGGTCGAGCGGATCGACAGCACGTCGTAGCCGGCGGAGCGCACGGTGCGGCGCAGGCTGGCGCGGCTGAAGAAGCGCAGGTGCGTCTCGTCGAGGATGCCGCGACGGTCGTAGTCGAAGACGCCGAGCGCCACGCGCAGGCGCGAGTACCAGTGTCCGAAGTTCGGTACGGACAGCAAAACGTGCCCGTCGGGGCGCAGGACGTCGCGCAGCTGGGCGAGCAGCCGCTCGGGGCGGGAGAGGTGCTCGATGACGTCTCCGGCGACGACGTAGTCGTACCCGTCGCCGATGCCGTCGGGCAGGCCCTCCTCCAGGTCGGCGAGGAGGAAACCGCCGGAGCACCGGTCGCGGACCCCCTCTACCTCGACGCGGTCGACGCCGGTGACCTGGTGGCCGAGGGCTTCGAGGCGTTCGGCGAACAGGCCGCCGGAGCAGCCGACGTCGAGGACGCGGCCCGGGGGGAGGGCGCGCATCCGGTCCAGGATGGCGGCGTGCGAGGAGCCGTCGCCCTCCTTGAAGGCGTACTCGACCGGCTTGGGGATCCAGTCGCAGGTGCCGAAGCCCTTCTTGGCCAACCGGTATTCGAGGACGTCCTTGACGACGTCCTTGGCGTAGCGCAGGCCGTTGACGTAGCAGATCTCGTCCCCGTAGTAGGTGGGGATGGGGATCTCCTTGATGCGCATCCCGGCGTCGGCCATCTGCACGATGATCTGGGTGTCGAAGTCGAAGGCGTCGGTGTTGCGCTCGATGGGGAGCCGGCGCAGGGCGTCGACCCGGTAGGCGCGGTAGCCGGAGTGGAACTCGGTGAGGGAGGAGCCGAGGAGTCTGTTCTCCAGCCGGGTCAGGATGCGGTTGCCGAGCCACTTGTAGGCGGGCATGCCGCCGCGCAGGGCGTCCCGGGGGCGCATCATGCGGGAGCCGAAGACGGCTTCGCACTCGCCGCGTTCGAGCGGCTCGACCATCTGCGGCAGCAGCTCGGGGGCGTACTGCCCGTCGCCGTGCAGCAGGACGATGATGTCGAGGCCGCGCTCGGCGGCCAGGGCGTACCCGGCCTTCTGGTTGCCGCCGTAGCCGAGGTTCTTGGTGTGGCGCATGACGACGGTGGGCGGCATGCCGGCGAGCTGGGA
This sequence comes from Streptomyces sp. NPDC051310, assembly GCF_044455245.1. Classification (NCBI taxonomy): domain Bacteria; kingdom Bacillati; phylum Actinomycetota; class Actinomycetes; order Kitasatosporales; family Streptomycetaceae; genus Streptomyces; species Streptomyces sp. NPDC051310. The sequence continues at coordinate 37,961 of NZ_JBITEO010000031.1, read as the reverse complement.
CCAGCGGCAGCCGGCGGTGAAGGTCGCGTCGTGGCTGGCGTCGTCGAGGATGAGGATCTCGGCGATCCTGGGCCGGAAGTCGGCGGGGATGCGGTCGAGGGTCTTCTCCAGGGTGGACTCGGCGTTGTACGCGACGACGAGGATGCCGATGCGGGGGCCGGCGGCGGGGCTGTCGGGACTGACGGCACTCACGGGACTTCTCCACTCTCGGGTGTCGGGGCACACGGGGTCAGGTGGCTGAGGGGGCCGACCGCGTCTCCGTACGCGGCTTGGCGATGTCCACCGCGGGGACCGGGCCGGGGGGTTCGGCCCCGCTGAGGAGGCGGTGGACGCCGGTCGCCACGCACACCACGAGCACGGCCCACCCGAGGGCGCCGAAGGCCATCTCGGTGTCGGTCCAGTGGACGGGCCGCTGCCCGGAGTAGACGGAGGCGGTCACGCCGCCGACGACGACGCCGTACGCGATCCCCTGCCACAGGCCGATGACGAAGAGCCCGGCGGCGGGCCAGGCCAGGTACTGCACACCGGACGCGGTGCTCAGCGCGAGCAGCAGGCCGAGCGAGACGGCGACGGCGACGGGCGTGTCGGCCGGGCGCCGCCAGGCGAGCCACGCGCCGGCGGCCATGATGGCGGCCACGATCAGGAAGTGGCCGTCACCGCGGACGAGGGCCACGTACGGCTCCGGCACCCCTGCCCAGCGGGCGAAGCGGATGATGCCCCAGAAGCTGAAATTGCCGCCCGCGTACTCCAGCACGTTCGCCTTGAGCGCGCCGGGCACGGTGGCGAGCACCGGCCCCCAGATCACGAGGAACACCGCCGAGAAGCCGGCCGTGAAGCGGAGCAGGACCGGGCGCCCGGCGCGCAGGGCGGCGACGAACAGCAGCGGCACCGCCACGACGGGGACGATCTTCACGCTGACGCAGAGCGCCGCCGCCACCCCGGCGGCCTTCGGCATCCTCCGGTCGGTGAGCAGGTACGCGGCGGCGAAGGCGAACAGGACGGCGACCGAGTCGGTGTTGCCGTGGTAGCCGGAGGTCGCCACCAGGACCGGGCACAGGGCCGCGCCCAGCGCGCAGGCGACGGCCGTCCGCAGCCGGGCCCGCCTCCGTACGATCTCGAACACCAGCAGCACGGTGACGAGGTCGGCCAGGCAGGCCGGGAAGCGGATCAGCGGCCGCCACGGCACCCCGTGCTGCGCGAGCCACTCCATGCCGAGCAGCATCCAGCTCGCCAGCGGCGGGTGGTTGTAGACGGGCAGCCACGGGAGCGGTTCGGCGTAGACGCGGATGGGGTCCGTCCGGGCGATGGCCCGCGCGAAGCCCCAGAAGAACCGCACATCGGCGGGCCCGCGGGTGGACGCCGCGAGCGCGACCTTCGAGACGAACGCGACCGCCGCGACGACGAGGACGACGATCCGAGCCTTTCGCACATCCCATGACAGAGACGACATTCGTCCGTTCATGGTGGACGAACGTAGCAATACTAGCGGTACGACGCGAAGCACCTATAAACACACTTAAACCACACTAGAGTTCACATTACCCACATCACCGCCTCAAAAGGGATTTAATGAATCACACGTATGGCTCACGGCCGGACGTCATTCGTGGCGCCCAACTCTCGTGCGCACCCCGCACCTTGTCACCGCCCAGCTGAGGCAGGCCCAGTGAAAGCACTCGTACTCTCCGGAGGAGCCGGCACCCGGCTGCGCCCCATCACGCACACCTCCGCCAAACAGCTCGTGCCCGTCGCCAACAAACCGGTGCTCTTCTACGGGCTCGAATCGATCGCCGCCGCCGGGATCCGGGACGTCGGGATCATCGTCGCGCCCGACACGGCCGGGGAGATCCGGGACGCCGTCGGCGACGGCGCGCGCTTCGGCCTCCGGGTGACCTACCTCCCGCAGCACGCGCCGCTGGGCCTCGCCCACGCCGTGCTGATCGCCCGGGACTTCCTCGGCGACGACGACTTCGTGATGTACCTGGGCGACAACTTCATCGTCGGCGGGATCACCGACCTGGTCGAGGAGTTCCGCTCCACCCGCCCGGACGCGCAGATCCTCCTCACCAAGGTGCCCGACCCGCGCGCCTTCGGCGTCGCCGAGCTCGACATCGACGGGCGGGTGGCCCGCCTGGAGGAGAAGCCGGCCCACCCGCGCAGCGACCTCGCGCTGGTCGGGGTGTACCTGTTCTCCCCCGCCGTGCACGAGGCCGTCCGCGCGATCCGGCCGTCCGCGCGCGGCGAGCTGGAGATCACCCACGCCCTGCAGTGGCTCATCGACGCACGGCGCACGGTCAAGTCGACGATCGTCTCCGGCTATTGGAAGGACACCGGGAACGTCGAGGACATGCTGGAGGTGAACCGTTCCGTCCTGGAGCTGCTCACCCCGGCCAACGAGGGCTCGGTCGACGCCGCCACCGAGATCATCGGCCGGGTCCGCATCGGCGCCGGTGCGAGCGTGCGCGGCTCGCGCATCGTCGGCCCGGTCGTCATCGGGGCGGGCACGGCGGTGGAGAACTCCTACATCGGCCCCTCCACGTCGATCGCCGAGAACTGCCGGGTGACGGACAGCGAGATCGAGTACTCCATCGTGCTCAGCGGCTCGTCGCTGCACGGCGTGGGGCGCGTGGAGGCGTCCCTCATCGGCCGTAACGTCGAAATCACCCCCGCCCCGCCCATCCCGGCCGCCCACCGCCTGGTGCTCGGCGATCACAGCAAGGTGCAGATCTCCTCATGACCACCCCCGTCACGCGCCTCCTGGTGACCGGCGGCGCCGGATTCATCGGCTCGCACTACGTCCGTACGCTGCTGGGCCCCTCCGGGCCGGGCCACGCCGAGGTGACGGTCCTCGACCGCCTGACCTACGCCGGCAACCCCGCCAACCTCGACCCGGTCCGCGACCACCCCGGCTTCGCCTTCGTGCACGGCGACATCCGGGACGCGGACCTGGTCGACAAGCTCGTCTCCGAGCACGACGGCATCGTCCACTTCGCCGCCGAGTCGCACGTGGACCGCTCCATCCTCGGCGCCGCCGAGTTCGTCCGCACGAACGTGCTGGGCACGCAGACGCTGCTGGACGCGGCGCTGCGCCACCGCCTCCCCCGCTTCGTCCACATCTCCACGGACGAGGTGTACGGCTCGATCGAGGCGGGCTCGTGGACGGAGGATTCGCCCGTACGGCCCAACTCCCCGTACGCCGCCTCCAAGGCGTCCAGCGACCTGATCGCCCTCGCGTACCACCGCACCCACGGCCTGGACGTGCGGGTCACGCGCTGCTCGAACAACTACGGCCCGTACCACTTCCCCGAGAAGGCCGTCCCCCGCTTCCTCACCCGCCTCCTGGAGGGCGGCCGGGTGCCGCTGTACGGGGACGGCTCGCACGTCCGGGACTGGCTGCACGTCGACGACCACGTGCGCGCGGTCGAACTGGTCCGGACGCGGGGCCGCGCGGGCGAGGTCTACAACATCGGCGGCGGCACGGAGCTGTCCAACCGCGAGCTCGCCGGCGCGCTGCTCGACGCGTGCGGCGCCGAGTGGTCCCGGGTGGACCACGTGGAGGACCGCAAGGGCCACGACCGGCGGTACTCCGTCGACTGGAGCAAGATCCGCGACGAGCTGGGCTACCGGCCGGCCAGGGACTTCGCGACGGGCCTGGCCGAGACGGTCGCCTGGTACCGCGAGAACCGCTCCTGGTGGCGGCCGCTGCTGACCCGGGCGGCGCTGTGACCTGGCTGGTCACGGGCGCGGGCGGCATGCTCGGGCAGGACGTGCTGGCCTGCCTCGGCGGCGCGGGGACCGGCCTCACACGCCGTCAGCTGGACCTGCGCGACCGGCCGGCCGTACGGGCCGCGCTGTCGGCCCTGCGCCCGGCGGTGGTGGTCAACTGCGCGGCCTGGACGGCGGTGGACGACGCCGAGGCGCACGAGGCGGAGGCGCTCGCGGTGAACGGCACGGGGGTGCGGCACCTGGCCGAGGCGTGCGCCGCGGCGGGCGCACGGCTGCTGCACGTCTCCACGGACTACGTCTTCGACGGCCGCGCGCGCGTGCCGTACGCCGAGGACGCGGCGCCGGCCCCGCGCACCGCGTACGGCCGCACCAAACTGGCGGGCGAGCGCGCCGTCCTGGAGGTGCTCCCCGAGGACGGCTACGTGGTGCGGACGGCCTGGCTGTACGGCGCGGGCGGCGCCAGCTTCGTCCGCACCATGCTCCGGCTGGAGGCGTCTCGCCCCTTCGTGGACGTGGTGGACGACCAGCGCGGCCAGCCGACGTGGAGCGCCGACGTGGCGCGGCGCCTGGTGGCCCTGGGCCGCCGCGGCGCTCCCCCGGGCGTCTACCACGCGACGAGCTCGGGCGACGCCACCTGGTACGACCTCGCCCGCGCGACGTTCCGGCTGCTGGGCGCCGACCCCGGGCGCGTCCGCCCCGCGCCGAGCACGGCCTTCCCCCGCCCGGCGGCTCGTCCCGCGTACAGCGTGCTGGCCCACGGGCGGTGGCGCGAGGCGGATCTGACGCCCCTTCGGGACTGGCGGGAGGCGCTGGCGGAGGCGCTGCCCTCGCTGCTCGCCCGGCCGGTGCCGGGGGTGCGGACGCCGCGGGGGACCCCGGCCGAACACGCTTAACACTGCCGTACATCCATACGACCGTCTCGTACGTCTTGTATCGGGGCCCGCCTACCGGCCCGGCCCCTCCTCGACGTGACGAAACGGGAGCATTCCCTTTGATATCGACCCGAACCGGCGTGCGCCGCGCCGCCACTGTCGCCCTCACCAGCGGTCTGCTGCTCACGGCCTCGCCGCTCGCCTCGCCGGCGCAGGCGGCCCCCGCGCCGACCATCAGCGCCTCGGGCGGCTACCTGATGGACCAGTCGAACGGCGCGGTGAAGTACACCAAGGCCGCGGACACCCGCCGCCAGATGGCCAGCACCACGAAGATCATGACCGCCGCGGTCGTGCTCGGCACCCCGGGCGTGGACCTCAACCGCAAGGTCACCATCAAGCAGGCGTACCGGGACTACGTCACCCGCAACGGCGCGAGCACCGCCGACCTGCGCACCGGTGACAAGGTCACGGTCCGTCAGCTGCTGTACGCCACGATGCTGCCGTCCGGCTGCGACGCGTCGTACGCCCTCGCCGACACCTTCGGCACCGGCACGACGGCCGCGGCCCGCACCAAGTCGTTCATCGCCAAGATGAACCAGAAGGCCGTCGCGCTGGGCCTGAAGAACACGAAGTTCGACTCGTTCGACGGCATCTCGTCGGCCGGGAACAACTACACCACCCCGCGCGACCTGGCGAAGATCGCCCGGCACGCCTACGCGAACGCCAACTTCAAGGCGATCGTCAAGGCCACCTCGTACAAGAGCACGGCCACCACCAGCACGGGCGGCACCCGCACGTACACCTGGTACAACACCAACAAGCTGCTCGGCTCCTACAGCGGCGCCAACGGCATCAAGACCGGCACCGGCACGGCCGCCGGCCCGTGCCTCGTCTTCGCCGCCACCCGCGGCACCAAGACGTACATCGGTGTCGTCCTCAACGGCACCGACCGTTACCGCGACGCCGCGAAGATGCTCGACTACGGCTTCGGCTCCACGACCGCCGCGACCATGAAGCTGCGGTCGCTCCCGGTCGGCGCGCAGCGCGACTGATCCCGCCTTCCGTGCCGTGCGGGCGCCCCTGCGGTGCCCGCACGGCACGGGAGATCCCGGCCCGCCCCAGGGGCGATTTCTCCTGGAACCTCCGCTTCCGTCCCCGTGCGGGTGGCTGCCCTCAGCGGCCGGCCGGTACGCGCGGCCGGCCGTCCGTCCGGGACGCCCGAAGCGCCGCGTACCAGGCGGCGCACTCCTCGTACGACGGCAGCAGGCCCGCCCGTTCGGCCTCCGCGAGCGCGGGAGCGGCCGCGTCCTTGTCCGACAGGACGGGCGCGAGGCCGTCCGGCCACGTGATGGCGAGGTCCGGGTCGAGCGGGTGGATGCCGTGCTCGCGGGCGGGGGCGTAGCCGCGGGAGCAGAGGTAGACGACGGTCGCGTCGTCCGTCAGCGCCATGAAGGCGTGGCCGAGCCCCTCGGCGAGGTACAGGGCCCGGTGGTCGCGGTCGTCCAGCCGCACCGCCTCCCAGGCCCGGTAGGTGGGCGATCCGGTGCGGATGTCGACGACGACGTCCAGGACGGCGCCGCGCACGCACGTCACGTACTTGGCCTGCCCCGGGGGCACGTCGGCGAAGTGGATGCCACGCAGGGTGCCGCGGCTGGACACCGAGCAGTTGGCCTGCGCGAGGCCCAGCCCGTGCCCGGCGGCCCGGTGGAGGTCCGGCGCCCGGAACCACTCGTGGAAGCTGCCCCTGCTGTCGTGGAACACCCGCGGCTCCATGACCCACGCACCGTCGATGTCGAGCGCACGCACTGTCGGCCCACCGTCCTTTCGTGACGGCAGGCTCAACCGCCCCCGGCGCCCGGCGTCACTCCCCGGGCGGCCGAGCGGGTGACGGGCCCTCCCGGGAGGTGAGCGCCGCGACCGCCGCCGCGGCGAGGTCGTCCAGGTAGCCCTGCGGGAGCGGGGAGCGGACGACGACGAGCCGCCAGTACAGCGGCCCGATGATCAGGTCGAGCGCGCGGTCCGGGTCGGCGTCCCGCGGCAGCTCGCCGCGCGCCACCGCGTCCCGCACGACCGCCGCGGCCACGCCCTGCTGGCTGTCCAGCAGGGCGGCCCGGACGGCGTCGGCGATCTCGGGGTGGCGGGCCGCCTCCACCAGCAGGTCGGGGATGACCTGCGAGGCGACGGGGTGGCGCAGGGCGTGGGCCGCCACCTCCAGGAGGGCGCGGACGTCCCCGTACAGCGACCCGGTGGCCGGGGCGGGGAGGCCGCGCGCGGCGAAGGCGGTCAGCAGGTCGAGGACGAGCGACAGCTTCGACTTCCAGCGCCGGTAGACGGCGGTCTTGCCGACGCCCGCGCGCCGGGCGATGCCCTCGATGGACATGCGGGCGAAGCCGACGGCGGCGAGTTCCTCGAAGACGGCGGTGCGGATCGCCTCCGTCACGTCCTCGCGGAGCACCGCGGCCCCCGCGGGGGCGCGGCGGGGGCTGCCGGGGGGCGGCGGTGGAGTCATGCCCCGGATCATAGCGCGACAGGTTCGTCACGACGGGACGGTTGCGTTCCGACGTAAGAGCGACCTACCCTCCCCGTAACGACGATACGGTTCCGTTCCGACCCGAGGGGCCCGAGTGACCACGTACACGGCCGACCTGCGGTCCCCGACCGCACCCGCACCGCCCGGGGGCACGCGCCCCGCGGGCGCCGCGCCGCACCCGGCCGCCCGGGCGCCCGTGCCCGAGGAGGACCTGCGGCAGCTCGCCCTCGCCCACGGGCTGACCGTCAGCGGCGCCCGGCCGCCCCTCGCCGAGTACGCCCGCCGGCTGTGGTCGCGGCGCCACTTCATCACCGCCTTCGCGACGGCCCGCCTCACCGCCCAGTACAGCCAGGCCAGGCTCGGCCAGGTGTGGCAGCTGATGAATCCGCTGCTCAACGCGACCGTCTACTTCTTCATCTTCGGCGTGCTGATGAACACCCGGCACGGCGTTCCCGACTACGTCCCGTTCCTCGTCACCGGCGTGTTCATCTGGACGTTCACCTCCAGCTCGATCACCGCCGGCACCCGCGCCATCAGCGGCAACCTCGGCCTGGTCCGCGCCCTTCACTTCCCCCGCGCGAGCCTGCCGATCTCCCTCGCGCTCCAGCAGCTCCAGCAGCTGGCGTTCTCCCTGGGCGCGCTCGTCGTCATCCTCTTCTGCTTCGGGGTCCGCCCCGGCTGGTCCTGGCTGCTCGCCGCGCCCGTCCTGCTGCTGCAGTTCCTCTTCAACACGGGCGTCTCGATGACGATGGCCCGCCTCGCCGCCCGCACCCCCGACATCGCCCAGCTCACGCCGTTCGTCCTGCGCACTTGGATGTACGTGTCGGGCGTGATGTGGAGCATCGACAAGGTCCTCGCCGACGAGCGCGTGCCGCACGCCGTCGGCGTGGCCCTCCAGTACAACCCCGCGGCCGTCTACATCGACCTCGTGCGCTTCGCGTTCATCGACAGCTTCACCGCCGACCGCCTGCCGCCCCACGTCTGGGCCGTCGCGGCCGGCTGGGCGCTGCTCGCCTTCGCGGCCGGCTTCATCTACTTCTGGAAGGCAGAGGAGACCTACGGCCGTGGCTGACACCGCCAGGACCCCGACCGTCGTCGTGGACGGCGCCCACATCACGTACACCGTCCAGGGCGCGGGCGCCGGGAGCACGGGCGCGCCCGCGGGGAGCCCCCTGCGGCGCCTGCTGGGCCGCCGCCGGGCGGCCCCGGGCACCCGTACCGTCCACGCGGTCAAGGGCGTCAGCTTCGCCGCGTACAAGGGCGAGGCCATCGGGCTGATCGGGTCCAACGGCTCGGGCAAGTCGACCCTGCTGAAGGCGATCGCGGGGCTGCTGCCCACCAGCCGCGGCCGGATCTACACCCAGGGCCAGCCATCCCTGCTCGGGGTGAACGCCGCACTGATGGGCGACCTGACCGGCGAGCGCAACGTCATCCTCGGCGGCCTCGCGATGGGCATGTCGCGCGAGGAGGTCCGCGCCCGCTACCAGGAGATCGTCGACTTCTCCGGCATCAACGACAAGGGCGACTTCGTCTCCCTGCCCATGCGGACGTACTCCTCCGGCATGGGCGCCCGGCTGCGCTTCGCCATCGCCGCCGCCAAGAGCCATGACGTGCTGCTCATCGACGAGGCGCTGGCCACGGGTGACGCCAGGTTCCGCGCCCGCAGCCAGGAGCGCATCAACCAGCTCCGCGCCGAGGCCGGCACGGTGTTCCTGGTCAGCCACAGCAACTCGACCATCAAGCAGACCTGCGACCGCGCCATCTGGCTGGAGTCGGGGACGGTCCTGATGGACGGGCCCTCGGCGGAGGTGGTCGACGCGTACGAGGCGTACACGAGGAGGAAATAGGTAAAACAGCCACACAATCGGCATAAAGTGCGGTGCGATGACGACCACGTACCGGACCGGCGCCGCTGGTCGCACCGCACGCACCCCTGCCGCCCCGCTCGCCCTGACCGCCGTGTGGGTCCTCACCCGCGCCGGGATGCTCCTGCTGCTGTGGCGCGACACGCTCGGCATCGGCGGCGTCGGACGCGAGGTGTACGTCCTGTACCGGCACTGGTACGACCTGCTCGCGCTCGGCGCCTTCCCGCCGGACGACGTCACCTGGCAGTACCCGCCCGGCGCCGGCCTGGTGCTGCTCGCCCCCGGCGCGGTGCCCGGGCTGACGTACTACCAGGCGTTCGTGGCGCTCACGCTCGCCGCGGACGCCGCGGTCACCGTCGCGCTCGCCCGGTCGGGCGGCAGGTGCGAGGGCGGCGGCCTCGGGGCGGCCGGCGCCTGGCTGTGGACCTGCGGCCTGGCGCTCCTGCTGCACCTGCCGCTCGCCCGGTACGACGTCCAGGTCACCGCCTTCGCGGTGTTCGCCCTGCTGGCCCTCGCCGCCCGGCGGCCGAAGCCCCGGCTCGGCGGCGCGCTCGCCGGACTGGGCGCGCTGGTCAAGGTGTGGCCGGTGCTCGCGCTGCTGGGCACGCCCCGCGGGCGCGCCACCCGCCGGGCGTGGACGACCGCCGCGCTCACGGCCGCCGCACTGCTCGGGGCGCTCGTGCTCGGCTTCTCGCACACCCTCGGCTTCCTGCGCCAGCAGGGCAGCCGCGGGGTGCAGGTCGAGTCGCTCGGCGGCACCGCGCTCTCGCTGGCCCGGCTCGCCGGATGGCCGGGAGCGGTCCAGTACCGCTACGGGGCCTTCGAGCTGACAGGCCCTCACGTGGCGAGCGTGGCGCACACCGCGCTCGCCCTCACCGCCGCCGCCTTCGCCTGGCTGGTGTTGTGGCGCGTCCGCTCGCGCCGCTGGTCCCCGGCCACCCCGCTGGACGCGGCCCTGGCCGCCGTGCTCCTCTTCACGGTCACCAGCCGCGTGATCAGCCCCCAGTACATGGTGTGGCTGGTGGGCCTGGCGGCGGTGTGCCTCACCTCCCGGCACACCCGGCAGCGGCCCGTCGCCCTCCTGCTGCTGCCCGCCGCGGCGCTCAGCGCGCTGGCCTACCCCGTTCTGTACGACGAGGTCATCGCCGTCACGCCGCTCGGCTGCGGGGTGGTGGCCGTCCGCAACGGGCTGCTGGTCGCCGCGGCGCTGCTGTCCTGCCGCCGGCTGTGGACGTCGACCGTCCCGACGTGACATCCCGTCACGGCCGGCGCCTCCCTGCTGGGATCATGAACGTATGACTATCGTTCTGCGTCGCGTCTGTGCGGTGATCGTGCTGGTCACCGGGGCCGCCCTGGGTTTCTGGCTCGTCTTCGGAAGTCCGCATGACTGGGAGGGCGCCCTGCGGCTCGGCCGCCTCGCCCTGGGGCTCACGTCGATGGGCCTGATCAGCGCCAGCGCCTGGCTGATGTTCCCGGGCAGCCCCGAGGACGACGAGGAACCGGCGCACGACCCCGCCCCGGCCCCCGGCCCCCTGGACGTCTGAGCACCCCGGAACCCGGCACACGCCCGGGGCACCCGGCACACCGCGGCGGCGGACACGCCCGAGGGGCGCCCACCGGCCGGAACCGGTGGGCGCCCCTCGCGTCCGCTTCGCCGCGACGGCGGCTCAGCTGTGCTGACGCAGCAGCGTCCGCATCGTGCGCATCGCCACCGACAGGTTCGCCAGGTCGAAGTCCTCCGAGCTCTGGATCTCCTCCAGCGTCGTGCGCGCCCGGCCGAGGATCGCGGCGTTCCTCTGCTCCCAGGCCGCGAACCGCTCCTCGGGCGCCGCCGTGCCGTTCCCGGCCGACAGCACGTCCGCGGTGAGCGCCGCGTGCGCGGCGTACAGGTCCTCGCGGATCGAGGCACGGGCCATCGACTGCCACCGGTCGCCACGCGGCAGCTCGATGATCCGGTCCATCAGCTGGGTGATGGACAGCCGGTCCGCCAGGTCGTAGTAGACCTCGGCGACCGCCATCGGGTCCTTGCCCGTCCGGTCCGCGATCGCGACGATGTCGAGCGTCGGGAAGGCCGACGAGAACCCGGCCACCCGCAGCGCCAGCTCGTCCGGGACGCCCGCCGTGGTCAGCTCCTCGACGATCTGCTCGTACCACTCCAGGTCCGCGCCGCGCAGCATCTTCGGCAGCTGCGCCCAGACCAGCTCCACGCGCTCGGCGAAGAACTCGATGGTCTCGGCGAGCTGGAGCGGCTGCGGCCGGTTGTTGAGCAGCCAACGCGTGCCGCGCTCGACCAGGCGGCGCGAGTGGAGCCGGATCCGGGTCAGGACGTCGGCCGGGACCGTGTTGTCGAGCGCCTCGACGGCGTCCCACACCGAACCGAGCCCGAAGATCGCGCGGGCGGCGGTCTGCGCGCGGACGATCTCCTCCGTCGACGCGCCCGTCTCCTCGCGGAGGCGGTGCAGGAAGGTCGAGCCACCGGTGTTGACGGTGTCGTTGACCATCACCGTCGTGATGATCTCCCGGCGCAGCGCGTGCGCGTCGATCTGCGCCGGGAACTCCTCGCGCAGCTTCGACGGGAAGTACGCGTGCAGCAGCTCGCGCAGGTACGGGTCGTCGGGCAGATCCGTGTGGATCAGCTCCTCCGCCACCGTGATCTTGGTGTAAGCCAGCAGCACGGCCAGCTCCGGCTGGCTCAGGCCCTGCTTGTTGCCGAGCAGCTCGCGGATCTGGCGGTCGTTGGGCAGGAACTCCAGCGCCCGGTCCAGGTGCCCCTCGCGGCTCAGCCGGCGCATGAAGCGCTGGTGGGCGTGGAGGAGGGACGGGGACTGCTCGACCGCGTTGGCCAGGGCCACGTTCTGCGCGTAGTTGTTGCGCAGCACCAGCGCGCCGACCTCGTCCGTCATCTCGGCGAGGATCTTGTTGCGCTGCTTGACGGTCATGTCGCCGTCCGTGACGAGCGCGTTCAGCAGGATCTTGATGTTCACCTCGTGGTCGGAGGTGTCCACGCCCGCGCTGTTGTCGATGGCGTCGGTGTTGATCCTGCCGCCGAGTCCCTCGGGCCCGCCCTTGCGGGCGAACTCGATGCGGCCCAGCTGGGTCAGGCCCAGGTTGCCGCCCTCACCGACGACCTTGACGCGCAGGTCCTCGCCGTCGACACGGATGGCGTCGTTGGCCTTGTCACCGACGTCGGCGTGCGTCTCGGTGACGGCCTTGACGTACGTGCCGATGCCGCCGTTCCACAGGAGGTCCACCGGGGCCTTGAGGATCGCCTTCATCAGCTCGGCCGGGGTGAGCTTGGTGACGCCGTCCTCGATGCCGAGGGCCGTGCGCATGTGCGCGTTGACCGGGATCGACTTGGCCGTACGGGGGTGGATGCCGCCGCCCGGGGACAGCAGCTCCTTGTTGTAGTCGGCCCAGGAGCTGCGCGGCAGCTCGAACAGGCGTCGCCGCTCGGCGTACGAGACGGCCGCGTCCGGGTTCGGGTCGATGAAGATGTGGCGGTGGTCGAAGGCGGCGACCAGCCGGATGTGCTCGCTGAGCAGCATGCCGTTGCCGAACACGTCACCGGACATGTCACCGACGCCGACGACCGTGAAGTCCTGCGTCTGCGTGTCGTGGCCGAGCTCGCGGAAGTGGCGCTTGACCGACTCCCAGGCACCGCGGGCCGTGATGCCCATGCCCTTGTGGTCGTAACCGGCCGAGCCGCCCGACGCGAAGGCGTCGCCGAGCCAGAAGCCGTACGCGACCGCCACCTCGTTGGCGATGTCGGAGAAGGTCGCCGTGCCCTTGTCGGCCGCGACGACGAGGTAGGTGTCGTCCTCGTCGTGCCGCACGACGTCCTGCGGCGGCACGACCTCGCCTCCGACGAGGTTGTCGGTGATGTCGAGCAGCGCCGAGATGAAGGTGCGGTAGCTGGCGATGCCCTCCGCCATCCACGCGTCGCGGTCGACGGCCGGGTCGGGGAGCTGCTTGGCGACGAAGCCGCCCTTGGCGCCGACCGGCACGATCACGGTGTTCTTCACCATCTGCGCCTTGACCAGGCCGAGGATCTCGGTACGGAAGTCCTCACGCCGGTCCGACCAGCGCAGGCCGCCGCGGGCGACCTTGCCGAAGCGCAGGTGGACGCCCTCGACGCGCGGCGAGTACACCCAGATCTCGAACGCCGGGCGCGGCGCCGGCAGGTCGGGGATGGCCTGCGGGTCGAACTTCATCGACACGTACGCGTGCGGCTCGCCGTTCTGCGCCTTCTGGAAGAAGTTGGTGCGCAGCGTGGCCTTGATGACGGTGAGGAAGGAGCGCAGGATGCGGTCCTCGTCCAGGCTCGCGACCTGGTCGAGCGCCCCGTCGAGCTCCTCCATCAGACCGTCGATCAGCTCCGTGCCGGCGCGCTGCCGCTCCGGTGCCATCCGGGCCTCGAAGAGCGACACCAGCAGCCGGGTGGTGTGGACGTTGTTGCGGAGGGTGTCCTCCATGTAGTCCTGGCTGAAGGTGGAACCGGCCTGGCGCAGGTACTTGGCGTAGGCGCGCAGCACCATCGCCTCGCGCCAGTTCAGCCCGGCGCTCAGCACGAGCGCGTTGAACCCGTCGTTCTCGGCGCGGCCGGTCCAGGTCGCGGCGAACGCCTCCTGGAACCGCTCACGCGCGTCGTCGGCGAGGTAGTCGCCGCCGTTGGCGGTGGACTGCGGCATGCGCAGCCCGAAGTCGTAGATCCACGCCTGCGTGCGGTCCGCGCAGCGCAGCTCGTACGGGCGCTCGTCGACGACCTCGACACCGAGGCGGTTGAGGACCGGCAGGACGGCGGAGAGGGAGACCTGCGCGCCCGTCTTGTAGATCTTGAAGCGGCGCTCGCCGGGGCCCGCGCCGACCGGCTCGTAGAGCGAGAGGGCGAACTCCTTCTCGCCCCCGACGAGCTGCTCCAGCTGGCTCAGGTCGGCGACGGCCGCCCGCGGCGAGTGGTCGGCCTTGTAGCCCTCGGCGAAGGCGTTGCCGTAGCGGCGCAGCAGCTCGGCGGCGCGCTCCTCGCCCATCTCGGCGTTGAGCGCCTCGGCGAAGCCGTCCTCCCAGGAGCGGGCGGCGTCGACGAGCCGGCCCTCGATGCGCTCGACGTCGGCGTCGGTGAGCGGGGTCAGCTCGGTGCCCTGCGGGACGCGGACGACGAAGTGCAGCCGGGACAGGATCGACTCGGTGTTCCAGGCGGTGAAGTCGACGCTGGTGCCGCCGAGCTCCTCCTTCAGGATGTCGATGATCCGCAGCCGGACGGTGGTGTTGAAGCGGTCGCGCGGCAGGTAGACGAGGGCGGAGTAGTAGCGCCCGTACTCGTCCTGGCGCAGGTACAGCCGCAGCCTGCGGCGCTCCTGCAGGTACAGCACGCTGGTGGCGATCGCCTCCAGCTGGTCGACGGGCGTCTGGAAGAGCTCGTCGCGCGGGTACGTCTCCAGGATCTGGAGCAGGTCGCGGCCGTCGTGGCTGTTGGGCGAGAAGCCCGCCTTGTCGAGGACCTCGGCGACCTTGCGGCGGATGACCGGCACGCGGCGGACCGACTCGGTGTACGCGGCCGACGAGAACAGGCCCAGGAAGCGCCGCTCGCCGATGACGTTGCCCTGCTCGTCGAACCGCTTCACGCCGACGTAGTCCAGGTACGACGGGCGGTGCACGGTGGCGCGGCTGTTGGCCTTGGTGAGGATGAGGAGCTTGTGCTCGCGGGCCTTGGCGCGCGCGTCGCGCGGCAGGCGGTTGAACGACGGCGAGACGGGGTGGGACTCGTCGGTGCTGTGGTGCGGGTCGGAGCGCAGGATGCCGAGGCCGGTGCCGGGGACGGCGGCCAGCGCGTCGTCCTCGGTGAGCGAGTACTCGCGGTAGCCGAGGAAGGTGAAGTGGTCGTCGGCCAGCCACCGCAGCAGCTCGCCAGCCTCTTCGATCTCGGTGCTGCGCAGGTCGTCGGCGACCGGCTCCCGGGGGAGGTCCTCGGCGATGCGCAGCGCGGCGTCGCGCATCTTCTCCCAGTCCTCGACGGCCTCGCGGACGTCGGACAGGACGCGCAGCAGGTCGGAGCTGATCTGCTTGAGGTCGGCGCGGTCGGTCTCGCGGTCGATCTCGACGTGGATCCAGGACTCGGTGAGGGCGTCGTGCGGGAGCGCGTCGCGGGACCCGGGGGTGAGGATCTCGATCAGCTGGCCGGTGAGGTCACGCCGGACGAGGACCTGCGGGTGGATCACGACGTGGATGCCGCGGCCCTGCCGGGACAGCTCGTTCGTCACGGAGTCCACGAGGAACGGCATGTCGTCCGTGACCACCTCGACGACCGAGTGGCTGCACGTCCACCCGTTCTCCTCCACGGTGGGCGTGTGGACGCGGACGCTCGCCGTCCCCTGGGGGCGGTTCTCGGCCAGCCGGTAGTGGGAGAGGGCCGCGCCGAAGACGTCGACCGGGTCCCGGTCCGTGAGGTCCTCGGGAGCGGTGTGCAGGTAGTAGCGCTGGAGGTAGTCGAGAACGATGTCCTGGTCCGGACGCTTCCCGCTCTCGGACCCGATCGCGAGTTGCCCCCCGACCGGGCTGTTCTCAGCTACCCGGGCAGCCCGTTCGAGCAGCTCGGCCTTTGCTTCGTCCAGCTTGGTCTGCATGTCCTCTGGCTCCTGTCGCGCGCCGTTGCGTGACGTAGGTGAAAGAAAAGGTGACACAACGCCACGACGCGGGGTATCCCGTACGAGGCGACGTTATGCCGTGATGAGAGGTGTCCGGGCCGTTATTGGCCAATTCTGGCGAGCGGGCCGGATGGCAAGAATCAGCGCTCGCCCGGGCCCTGGGGCGCACCGGGCGCAGGCCGGGGGCTTCGCTGCCCCCATGGCGTATAGCGCTGATCACGGGTCCAGGCTATCGCCCTTCACCCCGGGCCCGTCATGAGCCGTATGTGTACAAAACCCGGTGCCGAAGTTTGACACTCTGGACAGCGACACGTGTCCTTCCGGCAACCACTCCCACCAGAGGCAGGCAGTGATGACCCTGAAGATCCTCATCGTCACCGGCGACGCGGCGGAGTCCCTCGAGGTGCTGTACCCCTACCAGCGACTGCGTGAGGAGGGGTACGAGGTCCACATCGCCGCCCCCTCGCGCAAGCAGCTCCGCTTCGTGGTGCACGATTTCGAGCCGGGTTACGACACCTACACCGAGAAGCCCGGCTACACCTGGCCGGCGGACCTCGCCTTCTCGGAGGTCGAGCCGAGCCAGTACGCGGCGGTCGTCGTCCCGGGCGGCCGTGCGCCGGAGTACCTGCGCAACGACCCCGAGCTGCGCAAGATCCTCAAGTCCTTCTTCGACGCGGACAAGCCGGTCGCCCAGATCTGCCACGGTCCGCTCCTGACGGCCGCCGTCGGCGCCCTGGAGGGCCGCCGGGTGACCGCCTACCCGGCGCTGGAGCTCGACATGCAGGCGGCGGGCGCCACGTTCCAGGACACCGAGGTGGTCAGCGACGGCACCCTGGTCTCCTCCCGCGCCTGGCCGGACCACCCCGCCTGGATGCGCGCCTTCCTGGAGCTGCTGCGCACGCGGACGGCCGAGGCGTAGGCCCGGCGGCCCGGTGCGCCCGCCGGCGGCAGCGCGCCGGCGGGCGCACCGGCAGCGGTGGAGCGGGCGGGGTGCCCCCGGAAGCAAGGTGCCCGCCAGGAGAGGGTGCCGCTAGGCCACCAGGTCCTCCGCGACCGCCACCGCCTCCGCGAGCGTGTCCACGACCGGCACGCCCACCGCCTGCAGGCTCGCGCGGCTGTGCGAGCCCCCGGTGTACAGCACCGCCTTCGCTCCCACGTGCGCCGCCGCCACCGCGTCGTCCGCGGCGTCGCCTATGACGACGACCCGCTCCGGCGACGACGTCACCGTCGGGCCCAGCTCCATCAGGTGGCGCACCATGTGCGCGGCCTTGCCCGCCGTGGAGGTGCCGACGCGCCCGTCCACCCGGACGAACCGCTCCTCGATGCCGTGCCGCCGCACGATCGGGACGAGCTGCTCGTGCGGCGCCAGCGAGAGCAGCGACTGCGTCGACCCGGCCTCCTGCCGCGTCGCCAGCAGCTCCGCCGCCCCGGCCGCCAGCCCGCACGCCTCCGCCCGCACCCAGTAGTGCCGGTGGAAGGTCCCGTCCATCAGGGCCCATTCCTCGTCCGTGGGGAGCCGGCCCAGCAGCCGCTCGTAGAAGAGCGGTACGGGCACGCAGTACAGCTCGCGGTACCGGGCGAGGGTGATCGGCTCCATGCCTATCTCCTCGAACGCGGCGTTCGTCGCCCCGATGACCGCGTCGATGTCATCGAGCAGCGTGCCGTTCCAGTCCCACACCAGGTGCGTGTCGCGTTTCCCCATGCCGAAAACCGTACCGGGAGCCGCCGACAATCGTCCCCGGCCTGCTGCTCAGCCCAGCAGCGCGGGGATCTCCTGCACCCCGAACCACAGCAGTTCGTGGTCCTCGGCCCCGTCCACGGTGAACTGCGCGTCCTCGTCCCCGTGGTCCGCCGCGCCCAGTGCGTCCGCCGCGGCCGACACGTCCGCCTCCGCCTCGGAGGAGTCGGCGTGCACCGCGGCGGCCTTGGCCAGCGCCACCGGTCCGGCGATCCGCACCTCACCGACCGACGACGGGTCCAGTCCCGCGTCGGGATCGGCGCTCACGGCCTTGTCCGGTACGTCGAAGGCGACGACGATCCGGCGCCGCGCGGCGCCGGGGTCACCGGCGATGAGCCGCAGCGACGCCGCCGCGGCACGGTTCAGCGCGGCGTACTCGAGCTCCTCGATGTCGTCGGAGACGTACCACTCACGCAGTCCGGGTGTCACGGCGTAGGCGGTGAGCGGGCCGGGCCCGATCTCGCCCGCCTTGTACGCCTGGGCGAGACCGGGGAGCGTCAGGGGGACGTACACACGCATGGGAGGCCGCTTTCTCGTCGACGGACGCCCTCAGGATACGTGCGGTGTCCTCTTTCGGGTCCGGCTCCCGCCCGGTCGCTCCGTCAACCCGGGTCCGCGGCACCCGCCGCGGGGGCCCGTGGTGACCGCGCCCCAGCACCCGGATAGGTGATGCGTGCCCGGCTCCAACCCGCCGCCCCGCTTCCGTTGCGGCCGCCCTCACCGTCCCCGTACAAGATCCCCAACCGAAGTTACCGCCCGGTAGACCACCGGGTCCGACGGAACGGGGCCGCCATGACCACCGCCGCACCGCGCACCGCGCGCACGACGACCCACCCCGGGACCACCCGCCCGGCCGGGCGCCACGACCAGCGCCGCCCCGCGACGGTCCGGCCCCGCCGGCCGCTGCCGCCGCACGCCGTGTTCGCCGAGCGCCTGCTGGCGGTGCTCAGCGGTGAGCGCCCCGTCCACTGGATGCTCGGCCAGACCGTGGGCGAGGCGTACGAACAGCTCGTGCACCTGGCACCCGGCACGCCCCTGCGCGCGCGGGACGGGCATGCCGCACGGCCCGTGCTCCGCAGGGTCGGCGTCTTCCCGCTGCGGCCGGGAGTGGTCGAGGCGTTCGCGACCATCGCGACGGGGGACCGGGTCCGGGCGATGGCGTTCCGCCTGGAGCAGGGCCCGGACCGCAAGTGGCGCTGCGCCGCCGTCGAGCTGGGCGGTGACCGCATCTGACCTGGGTCGCGCAGTCCGGGGGTCCGGTGTCCGGGGACCGGCGACCGGCGTGGGGTTCGGCGTGCGCCCCCCGGCGCGCCCGCAACGGAAAGGGGGCCGGGCACGTCTCCACGTACCCGGCCCCCCTCAGCGGCCTGCCTCACCGGCCGCCGCTCGGCGGCTCGGCGGCCTCGCGGCGGCGGCGTACCGCCGTCACGGCCTACTTCTTGCGGCGACGCCCGCCCTTCTGGGCCTTGCGCCGCTCCGCGCGGGTCATGCCGTCACCGTCCGGCCGGCCCGCCGCGTCACCGTTCTCGAAGTCGCCCTCGATGATGTCGCCCTCGCCGTCGACCTTCGGCGCGGTGAAGTGCAGCCGGTCGGGGCGCCTCGGCGCCTCCAGGCCCTTGGCCCGGATCTCCGGACGCGCCTGCGCCGGCACGGCGTCCTCCTTGGCCAGCGAGGTCTTCTCGGCCGCGTCCTGCACCGGGACCTCCTCGACCTGCTGCTCGACCTGGACCTCCAGGTTGAACAGGTAGCCGACGGACTCCTCCTTGATGCCCTCCATCATCGCGGTGAACATGTCGAAGCCCTCGCGCTGGTACTCGACCAGCGGGTCCTTCTGCGCCATCGCGCGCAGGCCGATGCCCTCCTGGAGGTAATCCATCTCGTAGAGGTGCTCGCGCCACTTGCGGTCCAGCACGGAGAGCACCACGCGCCGCTCCAGCTCGCGCATGATCTCCGAGCCGAGCTGCTTCTCGCGCTCGTCGTACTGCCGGTGGATGTCTTCCTTGACCATCTCGGCGATGAACTCGGAGGTGATCCCGGCACGGTCGCCGGCCGCCTCCTCCAGCTCCTCGATGGTGACGCTGCACGGGTAGAGCTGCTTGAACGCGCCCCACAGCCGGTCGAGGTCCCACTCCTCCGCGAAGCCCTCGACGGTCTCCGCCTGGATGTACGCGTCGATGGTGTCGTCCATGAAGTGGCGGATCTGCTCGTGCAGGTCCTCGCCCTCCAGGACGCGGCGGCGCTCGCCGTAGATGACCTCGCGCTGCCGGTTGAGCACCTCGTCGTACTTCAGGACGTTCTTGCGGGTCTCGAAGTTCTGCTGCTCGACCTGCGACTGCGCGGACGCGATCGCGCGCGTGACCATCTTGTTCTCGATCGGCACGTCGTCGGGGACGTTCGCCATCGCCATCACGCGCTCGACCATCTGCGCCTTGAACAGCCGCATCAGGTCGTCGCCCAGCGACAGGTAGAAGCGCGACTCGCCCGGGTCGCCCTGACGGCCGGAACGACCGCGCAGCTGGTTGTCGATACGCCGCGACTCGTGCCGCTCGGTGCCCAGCACGTACAGGCCGCCGAGCGCCTTGACCTCGTCGTTCTCGGCCTTGACGGCGAGCTCGGCCTTCTCCAGGGCGGCGGGCAGCGCCGCGGCCCACTCCTCCGGGTTGTCGACCGGGTCCAGGCCGCGCTGGCGCAGCTCCGCCTCGGCGAGGTCCTCGGGGTTGCCGCCGAGCTTGATGTCCGTACCGCGGCCGGCCATGTTCGTGGCGACCGTGACGGCGCCCTTGCGGCCGGCCTGGGCCACGATCGTCGCCTCGCGGTCGTGCTGCTTGGCGTTCAGCACCTCGTGCGGGATGCCGCGCTTGGACAGCTGCTGCGACAGGTACTCGGACTTCTCGACCGACGTCGTACCGACGAGGATCGGCTGGCCCTTC
Source organism: Streptomyces sp. NPDC051310 (assembly GCF_044455245.1). NCBI lineage: Bacteria > Bacillati > Actinomycetota > Actinomycetes > Kitasatosporales > Streptomycetaceae > Streptomyces > Streptomyces sp. NPDC051310. The sequence continues at coordinate 17,659 of NZ_JBITEO010000031.1, read as the reverse complement.
TTGTGCTTCTCCTCGATGTCGTCGACGACCGCGGCGAACTTGGCGACCTCGGTGCGGTAGATCAGGTCCGACTGGTCCTTGCGGATCATCGGCTTGTTCGTCGGGATCGGGACGACGCCCAGCTTGTAGATCTGGTGGAACTCCGCGGCCTCGGTCATGGCCGTACCGGTCATGCCGGAGAGCTTGTCGTAGAGGCGGAAGAAGTTCTGCAGGGTGATCGTGGCGAGCGTCTGGTTCTCGTCCTTGATGTCCACCCCTTCCTTCGCCTCGATCGCCTGGTGCATGCCCTCGTTGTAGCGGCGGCCGGCGAGGATACGGCCGGTGTGCTCGTCGACGATCATGACTTCGCCGTCGATGACGACGTAGTCCTTGTCCTTCTTGAAGAGTTCCTTGGCCTTGATGGCGTTGTTCAGGTACCCGACGAGCGGGGTGTTGACCGACTCGTAGAGGTTGTCGATGCCCAGCCAGTCCTCGACCTTCTGGACGCCGGACTCGTGGATGGCGACGGTGCGCTTCTTCTCGTCGACCTCGTAGTCGCCGGTCTCCTCGATGCCCTTGAGGGGGTTCCCGGGCTCGCCCCTCTTGAGGCGGGTGACCAGCTTGGCGAAGTCGCCGTACCACTTCGTGGCCTGGTCCGCGGGGCCGGAGATGATCAGCGGCGTACGGGCCTCGTCGACGAGGATGGAGTCGACCTCGTCGACACAGGCGTAGTTGTGGCCGCGCTGGACGAGCTCGTCCTTGGACCACGCCATGTTGTCGCGCAGGTAGTCGAAGCCGAACTCGTTGTTCGTGCCGTAGGTGATGTCGCAGTGGTACTGCTCGCGGCGCTGGGCCGGCGTCATGTTGGCCAGGATGCAGCCGACGCTCAGGCCGAGGAACTTGTGGACCCGGCCCATCATCTCGGAGTCGCGCTGGGCCAGGTAGTCGTTGACCGTGATCAGGTGGACACCCTTGCCGGACAGCGCGTTGAGGTACGCCGGGAGCGTGCCGACGAGGGTCTTGCCCTCACCGGTCTTCATCTCGGCCACGTAGCCGAGGTGGAGCGCGGCGCCACCCATCAGCTGGACGTCGTAGTGGCGCTGCCCGAGGACGCGCTTGGCCGCCTCGCGGACGGTGGCGAACGCCTCCGGAAGCAGGTCGTCGAGGCTCTCGCCGTCGGCGTACCGCTGCTTGTACTCCTCGGTGAGCGCCCTCAACTCGGCGTCGGAGAGGTTGACGAAGTCCTCTTCGATGGAGTTGACCTGGTCCGCGATGCGGTGCAGTTTGCGCAGGATCTTGCCTTCGCCTGCACGCATGAGCTTGTTGAAGACGGACACTGAGGTTGGTCTCCTTGCCGGTCGGGCCTGGCACTGGGTCTTGTCATGGACACTGGCACGGGCACGGCAGGTGGGCCCCACCGCAACGGCCATCGTAAGCGAGGACGCCGTCACGTCGGGAGGTCTGCCGCCACGGGGATGCCGACGGCCGCACCGACCGCCGTCCGCAAGGAGAACGCACGGGACGCGCCTAAGGTGCCGCTGAACCCGAAAAGTGTTCGCCCCACGCCACTGCGTAGCAGCAGAATCCCGTCATGGAGCCCCTCGCCCTCACCACCGGACGCCTGCTGCTGCGCCCCTTCGCCCCGGACGACACCGACGCGGTGCACGCCGCCTGCCAGGACCCCGCCATCCAGCGCTGGACGAACGTCCCCTCCCCGTACGAACGGCACCACGCCGAGCAGTGGACCGGCGTGGTCGTACCGGAGGGCTGGCACACCGGCCGGTCCCTGGACTTCGCGGTGGTGACCCCCGCGGACGGTGCCCTGGTGGGGGCCGTCGGGATCCGCGGGGAGGGCCCGGTGCGCGAGGTCGGCTACTGGACGGCCGCGGAGCACCGGGGCAACGGCTACACCCTCGAAGCCGTCACCGCCCTCGCGCGGTGGGCCTTCACCGAGCAGGGGTGCGGCCGGCTCGAATGGCGGGCCGAGGTGGGCAACACGGGCTCGCGCGCGGTCGCGGAGAAGGCCGGCTTCCGCCTGGAGGGCGTGCTGCGGGCGGCGCTCCCCCACAAGGGCACGCTGCGCGACTGCTGGGTCGGCGCGCTGCTCCCCTCGGACCTGGGTCTGCCCGGCGCCGACCCGTACCTCCCGGCCGGGGACTGACTGTCAGTGCCGCCGTCTATCGTGCCGAGCATGACGACCGTGCGGACCATGACGCCCCTGCCGCCTCCGACCGCCGAACTCTCCGCCGACGAGGCCCGTCGTATCGCCCTGCGCGCCCAGGGGTTCCTGGGTGCGCCGGACCGCCGGGCCGGCGTGCGCGGCGTCCTGCGCCGGCTCGGGGCCGTCCAGCTCGACACCATCTCGGTCCTGGCCCGCTCCCACGAGCTCATCCCGTACGCACGCCTCGGCGCGGTCGGCCGGAAGGCGGTCGAGGAGGCGTACTGGACGGAGGGGCACGCCTTCGAGTACTGGTCGCACGCGGCGTGCATCCTCCCCGTCGAGGAGTGGCCGCACTTCGCCTTCCGCCGCCGCGCCTACCGTGCCCGCCCGCAGTGGTACCACGACCTGCCGGACGGCGCGTACGACGCGGTGATCGCGCAGCTGCGCGATCAGGGCCCGCTGACCGCGACGGAGCTCGGCGGCGCGAAGAACGGCGGCGAGTGGTGGGACTGGTCCGAGTCGAAGGTCGCGGTCGAGCGGGCGCTGATGTACGGGGAGGTGGTCTGCACCGAGCGGCGCGGCTGGAAGCGGGTGTACGACCTGGCGGAGCGGGCCGTCCCCGGCCATCTGCTCCATGACGAGCTGGACGACGCCGAGTGCCTGCGCCGTCTGGTGCGGCTCGCGGGGGAGGCGCTGGGCGTGGGCACGCGGGCGGACATCGCCGACTACCACCGGCTCAAGGGCGAGCAGTTCGACGCGGTGGTGGCCGACTCCGGCCTGGTGCCGGTCCGGGTGGAGGGCTGGGACAAGCCGGCCTGGGCGGACCCGGCGGCGCTGGCGAGCGAGCCGCGCGGCCGCCACCGTACGACGCTGCTGTCGCCGTTCGACTCGCTGATCTGGGAGCGGGCGCGCACGGAGCGGATCTTCGGCTTCACGCACCGGCTGGAGGCGTACGTCCCCAAGCAGAAGCGCATACACGGCTACTTCGCCATGCCGCTGCTGGCGGGCGGGAAGCTGCTGGGCCGGGTCGACCCGGCGCGCGAGGGGACGACGCTGGTGGCCAGGCAGGTGTCGCTGGCCTCCCCCAAGGCCGTCGGCCCCATGGCGCAGGCGCTGCGGGAGGCCGCCGAGTGGGTGGGCTGCGACGCGGTACGGATCGAGCGCGTCGACCGCCCGGAGCTCGCCACCGCACTGGTCGCGGCCCTGGACGGCTGATCACCTGATCTCGAGGATCTTCTCCCGCATCGCGTAGACCACCGCCTCCATCCGGGAGTGCAGCTGCAGCTTCTCCAGGATGTTGCGGACGTGGTTCTTCACGGTGTTCTCCGAGATGAACAGCTCCTTGGCGATGTCCTTGTTGTTCATCCCGGTGGCGACGAGCTTGAGGACCTCCAGCTCGCGGTCGGTCAGCCGGGGCGCGGGCACGAGCCGGCGCTCGTCGGTGCGCTGGATCATCGACTTGAACTCGGTGAGCAGCTTGGACGCCATGGAGGGGCTGATCTGCGACTGCCCGTCGGCGACCGCGCGGATCGCGGTGGCCACCTCGTCGGTGGAGATCTCCTTGAGCAGGTAACCGGTCGCGCCCGCCTTGATGGCGTCGTAGAGGTCGGCCTCCTCGTCGCTGATCGTCAGCATGATGATCTTGGCGCTGGGGGCCACCTCCTTGATGGAGGTGCAGGCCTCGATGCCGCCCCGCTTCGGCATCCGCACGTCCATCAGGATGATGTCGGGCAGCAGGTCGGCGGCCTTGTCGACGGCTTCGGCGCCGTCGCCCGCCTCCCCCACCACCTGGATGTCCTCCTCCTGCGCGAGGACGATCTCCAGGCCGCGCCGGAAGAGCGCGTGATCGTCCACCACGAGCACCCTGATGGGCTCCTTGCGATACGTGGACGCACCGCCGCCGTCCGCGGTCCCGTCACCCGGGCCGCTGCCGGCATCCGTCCCGCCCGCCGGGGCGTCGGAGCCGCCCGGGTGGTGCACCGGGCCGAAGCTGTCCGCCATCGTTCCTCCCCCTGAAGGCCTGGACCGGAGTCCATGTTCGGTCCGCCAACCGCAGGTCGCAGAGCACCGGTTGGCGTAGGACGCCATGATTTCATGCCCGGGGGGCGACGTGGTGCTCCCGCAGTCGCACAGTGGTGCCCCTGGGGGCGCACGGGGCGCTCCAGGGGCACCATCTGGGGACGGGACCGGCTACCGGTCAGCCGCCGAGCGCGCCACCGGCGCCGCCCGCCTCGGAACCGGCCAGCGGGTCGCTCTCGAGCTGGATGACGCCGTAGTCGTACGCGTGGCGGCGGTACACCACACTGGGCCGCTTGGTCTCGGAATCGACGAACAAGTAGAAGTCGTGCCCGACCAGCTCCATTTCGTAGAGCGCCTGGTCGAGCGGCATCGGAGCGGCCTTGTGCACCTTCTCGCGCACCACCAGGGGCCCCTCGCCGCGCACTTCGAGCGGCCCGACCTTGGTGGTCGGAATCTCGTCCTCCCGCTCCTCGGTGGCGGTGGCACCGTTCCCGTTCAGCCGGGCCACGCCCGGGACGGCGGTGGGCACCTCGGCTGCGGACAGGCGGCCGCTGCCCCGGCGGGTGAAGCGCTTGTCGTGCTGCTTGCGCAGCCGCGCCTCCAGCTTGCTCGTCGCGAGATCAAGCGCTGCGTACGGGTCGCCGGCTGCTGCTTCCGCCCGGATCACCGGGCCGCGGGAGCGGAGCGTGATCTCCACGCGGTCGGACCGGTCGGCCTGCCGCGGGTTGTGCTCCTTGGACACCTCGACGTCAAGGCTGATCACCTTGCTGTCGAGCTTCTGGATCTTCTCCGGATTCAGCTTGTCGGCCACGTGCTTGCGGAACCGCTCGGGCACCTCGGTCTTGCGGCCCTTGACGACGATGTCCACGCAGAACTCCGTTCCCGGATCGCTGCGCCGGCTCACCGGCCGGCGAGCATCTCCCTTTTGCACCAGACCCCGGTGAGCACCGGAGTCTCGGACTTCGCGACTTTCACCTCCTCCTCCCCCGTGAACGAGCTTCCCACCCCACCGAATTTCGACGTCCTGCCGATTTTCCGGGCGCGGTCCGGAAAATCGGCCGTGCATGCGGTGAAACGTGGCTGCCGCCCATTCCTCACAACCGAACATAGCTCGCTCGGACGGATGTCGGCACCCGCTACCAGCACGTACGTCCGATCGGGTGCTTTTCTTCCGTCACTGACTGCAACGAGGCGGAACGCCGGTCAGTTCCTGATCGCTTCGGCCACTTCGGCCACTTCGGCCGCTTCGAACGCCGACGGCGGCGCCGCGATCACGGCGGCCCCCACGTTTCCCGGCAGCGCCCGGGCCGCTTCGACGAGCGAGGCCCCGGTCGTCATGAGATCGTCGACGAGTACGGCCCGGCCCTCCGCCAGGACGCCGCCCGCCCCCGCCGCCACCTCCAGCGCACCTGCCATGTTGACCAGCCGCTGCCGGGCGTCCAGCCGCGACTGGTCCGACACCGCCCGCCGCTGCCGCAGCACCGGCAGGGCCCGCGCGACCGTACCCGTACGGCGCAGCTCCCCGGCCGCCGCCAGCGCGATCCGCCGCGTCGCGTCGTGGCCACGCGCCCGGACCGCGCGCCGCGAGGACGGCACCGGTACCAGGAGCAGCGGTCCGGCCGCACTCCCCGCAGAGGGCGCGGCAGCCGCCCTCACGGCCCCCGCCAGGGCGACGCCGAGCGGCTGCGCCAGGCCCAGCACCCCGCGCTCCTTGTGTCCCAGCAGCATCGCCCGTACGGCGTCGGCGTACGGCGCGGCCGCATGCACCACCGGCAGGCCCGGCGGCTCGGGCACCGGCCGCACCCTCCGGGGACGGGCGCAAAGGGCCCGGCCGCAGTCCTCGCACAGCGGTGTCCGCGGACGGCCGCAGCCGCCGCAGGCGACGGGCAGCACGAGCCCGGCGATCTCCCGCCACCATCCGCGCATGACGACCACTGTGCCGCCCGCCGCGGAGCACCCGCCAGCCCTGTGGACAACCACGGGCCACGGTCCCGTACGTGCCCGCCCGCGCCGGTGTCAGCCGGGGTAGACCGGCGCGCTGCCCTTGGCCATCGGCTGCCAGTTGCCGCCCGGCTGCAGGCGCACGATCCCGTCGTCGGACGCCGCCACCAGCGGCACCCGGTCGTCGTTGGCCGCCGCCACCGCCTTGACCTGGTTCAGCCCGGGGAGCCCGGCGGTCGAGGTGGAGCCGTCCGTCTGGAGGTAGCGCACCTGCTGCACGCCGCCCGCCAGCTTGCCCAGCATCACCAGCCGGCTCGGCCCCGCCCAGGAAACCGAGTCCACCGCCTCCATCCGCGGGGCGACGGACTGCAGGTCCACCACGGCGGCCGACTGCTGGGCGCCCGAACCGTGCCGCTGGACCCGGCCGATGTGCAGGGTGGTCTTGCCGTCCTTCTCCAGGAGCAGCGCCATCCGCACCCCGTCCTCCGAGACCCGCAGCGCCTCGATCCGCACCCCGTCGGCGAGCCACGGTGCCGTGACCGTCAGGGGCTGGCCGGAGCCTCCCGGGACCAGCAGCAGCCGGGCCCTCGCCCGGTCGCGGTCGGCGACCCACAGGTCACCGCGCCCGTCCCAGGTCGGCGCGGACAGCCGCTCCTCCGGGCCGGCGCCCCGGCTCTCCACGAGCGGTTCCGGCAGCTCGGTGTCGGAGACGATCGACGCCACCCGCAGATGCCGGCCGTCCTGCGACACCCCGGCCGCGTACCGCTCGTCCCGGGCGACCGCCACCACGCCCACCTTCGTCGCACCGCTGCCGAACGGTCCGGGCACCCGCTGCGGATCGCCGACGTCCTTGGCCGTGACGTCCAGCCTCGCCAGCTGGCCGGCCGCGTCGATGAAGTACGGATTCTTCGGTACGGGCGCGGTGGGATCGGCCATGAAGTCCTCCTTCTGGCTCTCCCCGAGCACGCACAGCCGCGAACCGTCCGACCGCTGGAGCTCGACCTGTTCCACCCGAGTGGACGCCAGGTCCCCGACGGTGAACAGCAGTTGCGCCGCCATCTTGCGGCACTGGTCCTGCCCGACGTTGTCGGCCTTCTTGTTGAGCGGCACCTTCAGCGTGTTCTGGTCGTCGGGAGTCAGCGACTTCACGTCCTCCCGCAGCGCCGTACCGGTCGGGAAACGCGAGTCGACCACCGGCTTCAGCCAGTTCGTCGGCCCTTCGAGCAGCGCCGTGACGGTCTGCGCCACGGGGTCCATCCGCGTCACCGGGTCCTGCCGCTGCCAGATGTACACCGGGTCGGCCACGACCCACTTGCGGCCGGAGGCGAAGTAGTACTTGTTGACGGAACGGTAGTTGCGCAGAAAGTCCGACTCGCTCAGCACCAGGCCCGGCGGCAGACTGTCGATGCGCCACTCCTTGCCCTTGCCCTCCGCGGCGGGGACCTGCACCAGGCGAATCGTTCCCGTGTACTCGGTCGGAGCCACCGGCTGGTAGGCGTGCCGGCTGTCGACGGCCGCGATCTGCTGCCCGAACAGCGGGTAGAGCAGCCCGGGAGCATCCCGCTTGCCGGGGCTCGCGGGCTGCTGCGGTTCGGGCGCGCCGGCGAGCACCGTGGTGTGCTCCTCCGGCTTCCAGGTCCGCGCCGCCTCCTTGGTCAGGTACTTGCGGGCCGTCGCGAAGCCGGGGTCGTCACCGGTCATCGCCTCCAGGAACCCGTCGACGATCTCGCCCGGCTGCGCCTTCTCCCGGGGCGCCACCGGATACACCCGCACCTGGGAATCACCCTGGTGGGTGGCCTTCACCGCGGACACATCGCCGCTGTCCGGCATCGACGCACAGCCGGCCGCCAGCGCGGCGCACCCCAGCAGCGCCGCTCCCCGGCGCGTACGCCCGCGTACGTACCGACGACGCTCAGCGCCCACGAGCCGTGCCCTCCCGATCCGCATTGCGATCCTGATCCGCTTCCTGTGCCGGTACGGGGCTTTCGCCCGCCCGGTCGCCCGCCTGCCGTGCCACCACCCGGGCACCGCTGCCGGGCAGGGCCGTCGGATCCGCGGCCGGCTGGCTCGGTCCCGGCCGCGGCGGTATCTGCCCGCCCGGGGACAGCGGCGGGTGGCCCGCGCTCCCCCGGCCGGGCACGGCCTTCGACCGGGCGGCGTCCTGCATCTCGGCGGCCCGTCCCTCGGCGGCCGCGCGCTCGCGGTTGCGCCGGGAGTCGTCCGGCTCCAGGGGTATCGGGGAGCCGCGCAGCGGCTCGTCCGCCGTACGCGGCAGGGTCAGCCGGAACTGGGAGCCGCCACCGGGTTCGCCCCAGGCCTGCAGCCAGCCGCCGTGCAGCCGCGCGTCCTCCAGCGCGATGGACAGGCCGAGTCCCGTGCCGCCGGTCGTCCTGGCCCGCGCCGGGTCGGCCCGCCAGAACCGGTTGAACACCCGCGTCGCCTCGCCGGGCTTGAGCCCCACACCGTAGTCACGCACCGCGATCGCCACCGCGCCGCCCGCGGCGGCCATCCGGACCACCACGTCCCGGCCCTCACCGTGCTCCACGGCGTTGACGACCAGGTTGCGCAGGACGCGCTCGACACGCCGCGGGTCGGCCTCGGCGACGACGGGCTGCTCGTCACCGACGACGACGATCCGGCCGCCCTTGCGCTCGGCCAGCGGCTCGGCCCCGCCGATGACCCGGCGCACGACCACCCGCAGGTCTATCGGCTCCGCGTCCAGCGCGGCCGCGCCCGCGTCGAACCGGCTGATCTCCAGCAGGTCGGACAGCAGCGACTCGAACCGGTCCAGCTGGTCCCCCAGCAGCTCCGCCGAACGCGCCGTCACGGGGTCGAAGTCCCCGCGCGCCTCGTAAATCACATCGGCCGCCATGCGCACGGTGGTCAGCGGTGTCCGCAGCTCGTGCGACACGTCCGAGACGAACCGGCGCTGCATCCGCGACAGGTCCTCCAGCTGCTGGATCTTGAGCTGGAGGTTCTGCGCCATCTTGTTGAAGGCCTCACCGAGCCGGGCGATGTCGTCCTCACCGGTGACCTTCATCCGCTCCTGCAGCCGGCCCGCCGACAGCCGCTCGGCGATGCCCGCCGCCATCCGCACCGGCGTCACGACCTGCCGCACCACCAGCCAGGCGATCGCGCCCAGCAGCACGACCACGAACAGCCCCGCCGTCGCCAGCGTCGTCTTGACCAGGGAGAGCGACTCCTCCTCCTGGGTCAGCGGGAAGAGGTAGTACAGCTCGTACGAATTGCCCTCGACGTCGTTGAGCCGCTTGCCGAGCACGAGCCCGGCCTCGGACGCCTTGCCGTCGGTGTAGTGGATCCGGGTGTACGTCTGGAATGTGCCCGTGCCCTGCGCGACGAAGTCACGCAGTCCCGCGGGGATGCTCGTCGCCGGCTCCACCCCGCCCGAGGCGCGCGCACCGCGGCTGGGAGCCGTACCCGCCGAGTCGGAGCTCAGCGCCACCACGTTGAAGGCGCTCTGCCCGCCGCTGGCGAGCTGCACCACCAGGTCGGAGCGCCAGTTCAGCGACGACGGCGCGGTCGCGCCGCCCTCGCCACTGCCGACCTGCCCGTCGGGCTGCGAGCTCGCCTGGTCCTGCGCCGCGGAGAAACCGCCGGCGGCCTGGCTCTGGGCGGCCTTCTCCTTGGCGTCCAGCAGACCGTTGCGCACCTGGCCGATGACGACGATCCCGAGCAGCAGCACCACGCCGAGCGACATCAGCAGCGTGCCGGCGACCACCCGCAGCTGGATGTTGCGCCGCCACAGGCGCAGGGCCGGCAGCAGCGGCCGCCGCACCCAGCGCATGAGGAGCCGGAGCACCGGGCCACCCGGCGTCCCGTCCTGGAGCAGCCGGTTGACGCGCGAGGGCCCCCGCCCCGGACCGGCAGCCCGCCCCGCACGGACTCCCGGCTTCCCGGGCTTCGGAGCAGCACTGCCACGGGACATCTCAGCTCGGTCCTGCCTTGTAACCGACACCACGGACGGTCACGACGATCTCCGGACGCTCCGGGTCCTTCTCGACCTTGGAGCGAAGCCGCTGGACGTGCACGTTCACCAGCCGCGTGTCCGCGGCGTGGCGGTAACCCCAGACCTGCTCCAGCAGCACCTCACGGGTGAAGACCTGCCACGGCTTGCGGGCCAGCGCGACCAGCAGGTCGAACTCGAGCGGCGTGAGCGCGATCGACTGTCCGTCGCGCTTGACCGAGTGGCCCGCCACGTCGATGACGAGATCACCGATGGTGAGCTGCTCCGGAGCGGGCTCCTCCGACCTCCGCAGCCGGGCCCGGATGCGGGCGACCAGCTCCTTCGGCTTGAACGGCTTGACGATGTAGTCGTCGGCACCGGACTCCAGCCCGACCACCACGTCGACGGTGTCGCTCTTGGCGGTGAGCATCACGATCGGCACCCCGGACTCCGCCCTGATCAGCCGGCAGACCTCGATACCGTCCCGGCCGGGCAGCATGAGGTCCAGCAGGACCAGGTCCGGCTTGACCTCCCGGAATGCAGCAAGGGCCTTGTCGCCGTCCGCTACGAACGACGGCTCGAAACCTTCACCACGCAGCACAATCCCGAGCATCTCGGCCAGTGCGGTGTCGTCGTCGACGACAAGGACGCGTCCCTTCATAATCGACATCATCCCATTAGCTAATCGTTACCTGGCGTGACCTGGCACACAGCTCGGCAATTCCTCCTGCGGTCACCGGCGAGACGGCGCCCTCCTCGGTGACGATCGCCGTCACCAGCTCGGGCGGCGTGACATCGAACGCGGGGTTGTACGCCTGCGTTCCGAGCGGGGCCACCGGAAGCCCGCCACCCGTCACACCATGAGCCATCATGACCTGCGGCGGGGCAGTGAGCTCCGTCACTTCCTGCCCCGACCGCTGCTCCACCTCTATCGACGCCCCGTCCGGAGTGCCCGGATCGATCGTCGTGAGAGGCGCGACCACGATGAACGGCACATGGTGGTACTTGGCCAGCACCGCCAGCGGATAGCTGCCGATCTTATTGGCCACCGACCCGTCGGCGGCGATGCGGTCCGCGCCTATCAGCACGGCATCCACCTCCCCGGCCGCGAACAGCGAGCCGGCGGCGTTGTCGGTGAGCAGCGTGTACGCCAGCCCGTGCCGGGCCGCCTCGTACGCGGTGAGCCTGGCGCCCTGCAGCAGCGGGCGCGTCTCGTCCACCCACAGGCGCCGCAGCCGGCCCGACCGGTGCGCGGCCAGCGCCACGGCGAACGCCGTGCCCTCGCCGCCCGAGACGAGCGCCCCGGTGTTGCAGTGCGTCAGGATCCGATGGCCCCCTCCGGGCAGCAGTTCGTCGACCAGCGCCAGCCCGTGCGCGGCCATGCGGGCGCTTGCCTCGGCGTCCTCCCGGTGCAGCGCCCGCGCCTCGGCGAGCGCCGCCGCGGCCGCCTGTTGCCTGTCGGCACCCTTCTCGAGCGCCGCCCGGTACGCACCGGCCACCCGTCGCACCCCGTGGCCGAGGTTCACGGCGGTGGGCCGCGCCTCCGCCAGCAGGGCCGCGGACTCCTCGACGTCGAACCCCCGGGCGGCGGCGAGCGCCACCCCGTAGGCGCCGGCGATGCCCAGCAACGGCGCGCCGCGCACGGCAAGGGTCTGGATGGCCCGGACCAGGGCGTGCACGTCCGTACAGACCAGCTCGACCTCCTCGGCGGGCAGCCGCGTCTGGTCGAGGAGGACGACCACCGGGCCCTCCGGGGGTTCCTCCCACCGCAGGGCGGGCAGCGCAGGCGGCTCGGTACCGGACGGTGTCTGTGCGTACTGATCAGCCATCCGCCCAGTCTGCCCGTTGATGCACCGACAATGAAGGTGCCGACGAGATCCGGGCCCCCGCCCGGCGGCGGACGGCGCGTGGCACGATGGCTGCCAACCTGCCGCCCCACCGGGCGGCCCGGCACCGTGACCGAGCCGGCTCGACGAGCCGGCCCCGCGACGAATGCACGAGGTGGACGACCGTGAACAACACTCCGGGCTGGGCCTCGCCCGGATCCTCCCCCTCCGACGAGCAGGGCGCCGGCGTCCCGCGCCCCGCGCAGCCCGCCGACGGGCAGGGCACGGGCCCGCAGTGGTCCAAGGAGCAGCCGCCCGCCGGCCAGTGGTCGCCGCCGTCCCCCTCCGGCCCGGCCGGGCCCGTTCCCCCGGCACCCGGCTGGGGCGGAGGGCAGCACCAGGGCGGCTGGGGCCGGCCACCGGTGGCCAAGCCCGGAGTGATCCCGCTGCGCCCGCTCGGTGTCGGAGAGATCCTGGACGGCGCGGTCTCCACCCTGCGCGCCCACTGGCGCACGGTGCTCGGTCTCACGATCACCGTCTCCGTCCTGATCCAGATCGGCGACATCCTCGTCCAACGCTTCCTGGTCCCGCGGGTACCCGAGGTCGAGCCCGACGCGACCCCGGCCGAGGCGCTGGCGCAGTCCGTCGACGCGGCCCAGGCGAGCCTCATCGGTCTGTTCCCGACCATGATCCTCAGCCTCATCGGCACGCTCGTCACCACCGCGCTGCTCACCGTCGTGATCAGCCGCTCCGTCCTGGGGCGGCCGGTGACCCTCTCCGAGGCCTGGGCCGAGGCCCGGCCGAGGCTGCCTCAGCTCCTCGGGCTGACGCTGCTGCTGCCCCTGATGAGCGCCGGGATCATTGCGGTGGGCCTGGTCCCCGGACTGCTCACCGGCTCGGCCCCGCTCGCCGCCCTGGGCGGCTTCGCGGCCTTCGTGGTCATGATCTGGCTGGTGATCCGGTTCAGCCTCGCCTCGCCCGCCCTGATGCTGGAGCGGCAGGGCATCGCCCCGGCCCTGCGCCGTTCGGCGAAGCTCGTCCGCGGCGCCTGGTGGCGGGTGTTCGGCATCCTGCTGCTGACCGTCCTGCTGCTGTTCCTGGTCTCCATGATCATCGCCATTCCGTTCAGCATGATCGGCCTGGCGGTCGACGGCGAAGGCATCGGCGGTCTGCTCACCGGCAGCCAGCCCGAGTTCGGATGGGCATTCCTGATCATCACCGGAATCGGCGCGGTGATCTCCTCCGCGATCACGTACCCGATCTCCTCCGGTGTGACGGTCCTGCTCTACGTGGACCAGCGCATCCGACGCGAAGCCCTCGATCTCGAACTGGCCCGCGCCGCGGGGCTGTCCGCATACGGCTCCGCGCCCGGCGACACCACGCCCGGGAGCTGATGCGGTGCTCACCACGGGGGGCCCGACGACGGCGCGGCTGCTGAGCCGTGCCACCGACGACGTACCGGTGGACATCCCCCGCGTCCCCGCCCGCGAGGCGGCGGAGCGGGAGTTGTCCAAGCCGATGTACCACGAGAACGACCCGAACCTCCTCCAGCGCGCCCTCGACCGCTTCTGGGAGTGGGTCGGCGACATCTTCGACTCCGCGTCCGCGGCCACACCCGGCGGTCTGCTCGGCATCGCGGTCATCGCTCTGGTCGTCGTGGCACTCGTCGGCGCCCTGTGGTGGCGGCTCGGCACCCCGCACCGCACCGCCGCCCCCGCGGCATCCCTCTTCGACGACCGGCCTCGCAGTGCCGCGGAGCACCGCGCCGCGGCCGAGAAGCACGCCGCGGCCGGCCGCTGGAACGAGGCCGTCCAGGAGCGGATGCGCGCGATCGTCCGCTCCCTGGAGGAACGCACGTTCCTGGAGCCGCGCCCCGGCCGCACCGCCGACGAAGCCGCCGCCGAGGCAGGCCGCCCCCTCCCGGCCCACGCGGACGAGCTGCGCTCCGCCGCCCGCACCTTCGACGACGTGACGTACGGCGGCCGCACGGCCGACCCGTCCGCGTACCAGCGCCTCAAGCAACTGGACAGCGCATTGGAGCGGGCGAAGCCCCAGCTGACCGGCGCCGGGCGGGGAGCAGCGGACGGAGCAGCGGAATGACCGGCGCCACCCCCACCTCCCTGTCGCTGACACCGCGCCACATCTGGTCCCGTACACGCGGACTGCTGCTCGCGGTCGCCATCCTCATCACGGCCGGCATCGTCATGGCCCTGGTCCGCTCGGGCGATCAGCACGGCCGGCTCGACCCACGCTCCGCCGACCCCAACGGCAGCCGCGCCGTGGCCGAACTCCTCGACGGCCAGGGGGTCACCACACGCGTGGTCACCACACTCGACCAGGCCACGGCCGCCGGCAACGCGGACACCACCGTCCTCGTCACCAACCCCGACCTCCTGACCGGACATCAGCAAACCATTCTCCGCAGCGCCTTGGACGCCTCCAGTACGCGTACCGTCCTCGTCGCCCCTGGCCAGGCCTCGCTCGACACCCTGGCGCCCGGAGTGAGCGCCGACAGCCGCGCCCCCGTCGAGACACGGGCCCCGCAGTGCACCCTGCCCATCGCCCAGCGCGCCGGCAGCGCCGAGATGGGCGGCGAGCGCTACACCACCGACCTCCGTGACACCGACAGCTGTTACCTCAGCGACGGACTTCCCACCCTGCTCCGCGTCCAGGGGCACGCGGACAGCGACACGGTCCTCCTCGGTGCTCCCGACATCCTCCACAACGAGCGTCTCGCCAAGGAGGGCAATGCATCGCTCGCCCTCCAACTCCTCGGTTCCCGTCCCCATCTCGTCTGGTACCTCCCTTCGCTGAGTGACCCTTCTGCCGCCGAGGGCGGTGGCGACGGAGAGAACGACCGCCGCGGCGGTGACACCGCCTTCGTCGACCTGGTCCCCTCCGGCTGGCTCTGGGGCACGCTCCAGCTCGCCGTCGCCGCCCTCCTCGCTGCCATCTGGCGCGGCCGCCGCCTCGGCCCCCTCGTGACGGAACGTCTCCCGGTGGCCATCCGCGCCTCCGAAACCACCGAGGGCCGCGCCCGCCTCTACCGCAAGGCCGGCGCCCGCGACCGCGCGGCAACCGCCCTGCGCACGGCGACCCGTACCCGACTCGCCCCCCTGCTGGGCGTGCCTCCCACAGCCGCCCATAACCCCGACTCCCTGCTGCCCGCCGTCTCCGCCCGCCTGGCCGGCGCGGGCGCCACCACGGAGGCGGCCCTCAGCACGCTTCTCTTCGGCCCGGCCCCCGCGGACGACGCCGCTCTCATCCTTCTGGCAGACCAACTCGACGCCCTCGAAAGAGAGGTACGCACCTCATGAGTGCCCCGACCCCCGAGACCCCTGAGAACTCGGACAGCGCCCGCGCTTCCCTGGAGGCCCTGCGCACCGAGATCGCAAAGGCCGTGGTCGGGCAGGACCCCGCTGTCACCGGTCTTGTCGTCGCCCTGCTCTGCCGGGGCCACGTCCTCCTCGAAGGCGTCCCGGGTGTCGCCAAGACGCTGCTGGTCCGCGCGCTCGCCGCATCCCTCGAACTCGACACGAAGCGCGTCCAGTTCACCCCCGACCTGATGCCGAGCGACGTCACCGGTTCGTTGGTCTACGACGCCCGCACCGCCGAGTTCTCCTTCCAGCCCGGCCCGGTCTTCACCAACCTGCTGCTGGCCGACGAGATCAACCGGACACCCCCCAAGACGCAGTCCTCCCTCCTGGAAGCGATGGAGGAGCGCCAGGTCACGGTCGACGGCACTCCGCGCCCGCTGCCGGAGCCCTTCCTCGTCGCCGCCACCCAGAACCCCGTCGAGTACGAGGGCACCTATCCCCTGCCCGAGGCACAACTGGACCGGTTCCTGCTCAAGCTGACGGTGCCTCTGCCCACGCGCGACGACGAGATCAGCGTCCTGACACGCCACGCGGAAGGCTTCAACCCCCGCGATCTCAAGGCCGCTGGAGTACGGCCCGTCGCCGGCCCCGCCGACCTGGAAGCCGCCCGGGCGGCCGTCGCGAAGACCTCGGTCTCTCCCGAAATCGCCGGCTACGTCGTCGATATCTGCCGCGCCACCCGTGAGTCCCCCTCCCTCAGTCTCGGCGTCTCACCGCGAGGCGCCACCGCCCTGCTCTCCACCGCACGCGCCTGGGCCTGGCTCACCGGCCGCGACTACGTCATACCCGACGATGTGAAGGCCCTGGCCCTTCCCACCCTGCGCCACCGCATCCAACTGCGCCCGGAGGCCGAGATGGAGGGAGTCACCGCAGACTCCGTGATCACCTCGATCCTGGCCCACGTGCCCGTTCCCCGATGAGGCGGTGACCCGTGGCCCTCACCGGACGAACCGCGCTCCTCGCCGCCATCGGCTCACTCCCCGTCGGCATCCTGGCCCCGAGCTGGACCGGGATGCTGGTGGTGAACGCGCCCCTCTCACTCGCAATTCTGTGCGACTACGCTCTCGCCGCGCCAGTACGAACGCTCCGATTCACCCGAAGCGGTGACACAAGCGTTCGACTGGGTGACGGTGCGGAGATTCAGCTGACCATCGCCAACCCCTCCCGTCGCCGGCTGCGCGCCCAGCTGCGCGACGCCTGGCCGCCCAGTAGCTGGCTGCCCGGCACCGAACAGTCCGCGTCACGGCAGACATTGATGATCCCGGCCGGCGAACGGCGACGTCTCACGACCGTCCTGCGCCCCACGCGCAGGGGCGACCGGCACGCCGAGCGCATCACCGTGCGCTCCTACGGTCCTCTCGGTCTGGCTGCGCGCCAGGGCAGCCACCGGGTGCCCTGGACCGTGCGGGTGCTTCCGCCCTTCACGAGCCGCAAGCACCTGCCCTCCAGGCTCGCCCGCCTCCGCGAGCTGGACGGCCGTACCAGCGTGCTCACCAGAGGCGAGGGCACGGAGTTCGACAGTCTCCGTGACTACGTCCCCGGCGACGACACCCGCTCCATCGACTGGCGCGCGACCGCGCGCCAGACCACGGTCGCCGTACGGACCTGGCGTCCCGAGCGGGACCGCCACATCCTCATCGTTCTCGACACGGGCCGCACCTCGGCCGGTCGTGTGGGTGACGTTCCGCGCCTCGACGCGGCGATGGACGCAGCGCTCCTCCTCACCGCGCTCGCGGCCCGGGCCGGCGACCGGGTCGACCTGATCGCCTACGACCGCCGCATCCGCGCGCGCGTCCAGGGCCGCTCCGCCTCCGACATCCTCCAAGCTGTCGTGAACGCGCTTGCCCCGCTGGAGCCGGAGCTCGTGGAGACAGACTCCCGCGGTCTCAGCTCCACAGCATTGACGCATGCACCCCGCCGCTCGCTCATCGTCCTGCTGACGAGCCTGGAAGCGGCCCCGATCGAGGAGGGCCTCCTCCCGGTCCTGCCACAGCTCACGCAGCGCCACACCGTGCTGGTGGCCTCGGTCGCGGACCCGCACACCGAGCAGATGACGCGTGCCCGTGGTTCCATCGACGCCGTGTACGAAGCCGCGGCGGGCGCTCAGGCGCAGGCACAGCGCCGCCGCACGTCCGAACAGCTCCAGCGCCACGGTGTCACGGTCGTGGACGCCACCCCGGACATGCTCGCGCCGGAATTGGCGGATGCGTATCTCGCGCTCAAGGCTGCAGGGCGCCTCTGATGGACGACGGCACATCGTAAGGGGATGGGCCTGGCTGCGGCCAGGTTTACCACCGGGCCCGGAACGCGGAAAAGCCCCGCACCATAACGGTGCGGGGCTTCCCCACAAGAATTGTTCGGCGGCGTCCTACTCTCCCACAGGGTCCCCCCT
>NZ_JBITEO010000030.1:0-89066 GCF_044455245.1 Streptomyces sp. NPDC051310 | reverse complement strand
GCCACGCCGGCTCGTGCTGGAACTGGTGGGTGTTCTCCAGCGTGTTCGAGCTGTTCACGGGGCCTTAACATTGCCCCGGCGCCCCGCGGTAGGTGGGGCGGGGGCCGCCGCGCGCGAGGCTCCCGTGCCGGTCAGGCGCCGGTCGCCTCGCGCACCTCGTCCGCGTACCGCAGGGCCGCCTCGCGCAGCGCCGCCGCGTCCGGGCCGTGGCGCAGCACGCCCCGGCTGACGTTCGGCACGACGTTGCGCACGGCGGCGCCGAAGACGCGCGGCAGGTCCGCCGGGGTCGCGCCCTGCGCGCCGATACCGGGCGCGAGCAGGGGGCCGTTGATGTCGAGGTCGTACGAGGAGAGGTTCCCGAGCGTGGCGCCGACGACCGCGCCGAAGGAGCCCATCGGCTCGGCTCCGGCGTTGTCCCGGGCGAGGTGCGCGAGCATGGTCGCGCCGATGGTGCGGCCGTCCTCGCCCGTCGCCCGCTGCACCTCGGCGCCCTCCGGGTTGGAGGTGAGGGCGAGGACGAAGAGCCCGGCGCCGCTCTCGCGCGCGAGGTCGACGGCCGGCCGCAGCGAGCCGTAGCCCAGGTACGGGGAGACGGTCAGCGCGTCCGAGAAGAGCGGGGAGTCCCCGCGCAGGTAGGTCTCGGCGTAGGCGGCCATGGTGGAGCCGATGTCGCCGCGCTTGGCGTCCATGACGACCAGCGCCCCCGCGTCCCGCAGGTCCGCGACGGCCCGCTCCAGGACGGCGATGCCGCGCGAGCCGAACCGCTCGAAGAAGGCGCTCTGCGGCTTGAAGACGGCGACGGTGCCGGCGAGGGCGTCGACGACCGTGCGCGTGAAGGTCTCCAGGCCCGCCACATCGTCGTTCAGGCCCCAGTCGGCCAGCAGGGAGGCGTGCGGGTCGATGCCGACGCACAGCGGCCCGCGGGCGTCCATGGCGGCGCGCAGACGGGCGCCGAAGGGGGCGAGCGGGCTCATGCGGTGGCCTTTCGGGTGTCGGCGCCGACGGCCTCGGCGAGGGAGGCGTACGGGGAGGCGTGCAGCCGGGCGGCGAGGCCCTTGTGGATCGCGCGGGCGTAGAACGGGCCCTCGTAGATGAAGGCGCTGTAGCCCTGGACGAGGGTGGCGCCGGCGAGGATGCGCTGCCAGGCGTCCTCGGCGTTCTCGATGCCGCCCACGCCCACGAGGGTGAGGCGGTCGCCCACGCGCGCGTAGAGGCGGCGCAGGACCTCCAGGGAGCGCTCCTTCAGCGGCGCCCCGGACAGGCCGCCGGTCTCGCTCGTCAGGTAGGCGGGGGACTTCAGGCCCGTGCGGCCGATGGTGGTGTTGGTGGCGATGATGCCGTCCAGGCCGAGCTCGACCGCCAGGTCGGCGACGGCGTCGACGTCCTCGTCGGCCAGGTCCGGCGCGATCTTGACGAGGAGGGGCACGCGGCGGCCGGTGACGGTGCGGTCGGCGGCCTCGCGGACGGCGCTCAGCAGGGGGCGCAGGTGCTCCACGGCCTGGAGGTTGCGCAGGCCGGGCGTGTTCGGCGAGGAGACGTTGACGACGAGGTAGTCGGCGTGGCGGGCGAGCCGCTCGGTCGACTTCACGTAGTCGGCCACAGCCTCGGCCTCCGGGACAACCTTGGTCTTGCCGATGTTGACGCCCACGACCGTCCTGAAGACCGGCACGCGTGTGCGCAGGCGCTCGGCGACGGCGGCCGAGCCGTCGTTGTTGAAGCCCATGCGGTTGATCAGGGCCCGGTCCGCCACGAGGCGGAAGAGGCGCTTCCTGGGGTTGCCGGGCTGCGGCTCGCCCGTGACCGTGCCGATCTCGACGTGGTCGAAGCCCAGCATGGCCATGCCGTCGATGGCGACGGCGTTCTTGTCGAAGCCGGCCGCGAGGCCGAAGGGGCCGTGCATGCGCAGGCCGAGCGCTTCGGTGCGCAGCTCCTTGTGGCGCGGGGCCAGGACGGCGGCGACGAAGGTGCGCAGCACGGGGACGCGGCCGGCGAGGCGGATCCAGCGGAAGGCCAGGTGGTGCGCCTGCTCGGGGTCCATCCGCGTGAAGACGAGGTGGAAGAAGAGCTTGTACATGTGTGTCCTCATGAACGACTTCATGAGAAGGGGGACACCGGTCTGCTGCCGGTGCCCCCCTCCCCCGTGGGCTGGTCAGTCCTCGCGGGCCGCGATCAGGTGCTGGGCGTGCTCCTGGAGGGAACGCACCCCCACCCCGCCGTGGTTGAGGGCGTCGATGCCCTGGACGGCGGCGGCGAGCGCCTGGACCGTCGTCAGGCACGGGACGCCGCGTGCCACGGCCGCGGTACGGATCTCGTAGCCGTCGAGGCGGCCGCCGGTGCCGTACGGGGTGTTGACGATGAGGTCGACCTCGCCGTCGTGGATGAGGCGCACGATGGTCTTCTCGCCGCCGGGGCCCTCGCCCTCGGACAGCTTGCGCACGACGGTGGCGTTGATGCCGTTGCGCTTGAGGACCTCGGCGGTGCCGGAGGTGGCGAGCAGCTCGAAGCCGTGGGCGACCAGCTCGCGCGCCGGGAAGATCATGGAGCGCTTGTCGCGGTTGGCGACCGAGATGAACGCGCGGCCCTTGGTGGGCAGCGGGCCGTAGGCGCCGGCCTGCGACTTGGCGTAGGCCGTGCCGAAGACGGCGTCGATGCCCATGACCTCACCCGTGGAGCGCATCTCCGGGCCGAGGACGGTGTCCACGCCGCGGCCGTGCACGTCACGGAAGCGCGACCACGGCATCACGGCCTCCTTGACGGAGATCGGCGCGTCCAGCGGCAGGGTGCCGCCGTCGCCGTGCTTCGGCAGCAGGCCCTCCGCGCGGAGCTCGGCGATGGTGGCGCCCAGCGAGATGCGGGCGGCGGCCTTGGCCAGCGGTACGGCGGTCGCCTTGGAGGTGAAGGGGACGGTCCGGGAGGCGCGCGGGTTGGCCTCCAGGACGTACAGGATGTCCCCGGCCATGGCGAACTGGATGTTGATCAGGCCGCGGACGCCGACGCCCTTGGCGATGGCCTCGGTGGAGGCGCGCAGGCGCTTGATGTCGAAGCCGCCGAGGGTGATCGGAGGAAGGGCGCACGCCGAGTCGCCGGAGTGGATGCCGGCCTCCTCGATGTGCTCCATGACGCCGCCGAGGTAGAGCTCGGTGCCGTCGTACAGGGCGTCGACGTCGATCTCGATGGCGTCGTCGAGGAACCGGTCGACCAGGACCGGGCGGTCCGGGGAGATCTCGGTGGACTCGGCGATGTACGTCTCCAGGCGCGCCTCGTCGTAGACGATCTCCATGCCGCGGCCGCCGAGCACGTACGACGGGCGGACGAGGACCGGGTAGCCGATCTCGTCGGCGATGGCCTTGGCCTCGGCGAAGGTGGTGGCGGTGCCGTGCTTGGGCGCCGGCAGACCGGCTTCCAGCAGGACGCGGCCGAAGGCGCCGCGGTCCTCGGCGGCGTGGATGGCCTCCGGGGAGGTGCCGACGACCGGTACGCCGTTGTCCTTGAGTGCCTGGGCGAGGCCGAGCGGGGTCTGGCCGCCGAGCTGGACGACGACGCCGGCCAGCGGACCCGCCTGCTGCTCGGCGTGGACGATCTCCAGCACGTCCTCGAGCGTCAGCGGCTCGAAGTACAGGCGGTCGGAGGTGTCGTAGTCCGTCGAGACGGTCTCGGGGTTGCAGTTGACCATCACGGTCTCGTAGCCGGCGGCGCTGAGCGCGAAGGAGGCGTGGACGCAGGAGTAGTCGAACTCGATGCCCTGGCCGATGCGGTTCGGGCCGGAGCCCAGGATGATGACGGCGGGCTTCTCGCGCGGCGCGACCTCGCTCTCCTCGTCGTACGAGGAGTAGAAGTACGGCGTCTTCGCGGCGAACTCGGCGGCGCAGGTGTCGACCGTCTTGTAGACCGGGCGGACGCCGAGGGCTTGGCGGACCTCGCGGACGACGTCCTCGCGCAGACCGCGGATGGCGGCGATCTGGGCGTCGGAGAAGCCGTGGCGCTTGGCCTCGGCGAGCAGGTCGGCGTCGAGGCGGTCGGCGGCGGCCAGCTCGTCGGCGATCTCCTTGATCAGGAAGAGCTGGTCGACGAACCACGGGTCGATCTTCGTCGCGTCGAAGACCTCCTCGGGGGTCGCGCCGGCGCGGATGGCCTGCATGACGGTGTTGATGCGACCGTCGGTCGGGCGGACCGCCTCGCGCAGCAGCTCGTCCTTGTCACCGGCCGGGCCGGTGAAGGCGAACTGGCTGCCCTTCTTCTCCAGCGAGCGCAGGGCCTTCTGCAGGGCCTCGGTGAAGTTCCGGCCGATGGCCATGGCCTCGCCGACCGACTTCATGGTCGTGGTCAGCGTGGAGTCGGCGGACGGGAACTTCTCGAAGGCGAACCGCGGCGCCTTGACGACGACGTAGTCGAGGGTGGGCTCGAAGGACGCCGGGGTCTTCTCGGTGATGTCGTTGGGGATCTCGTCCAGCGTGTAGCCGACGGCGAGCCGCGCCGCGATCTTGGCGATCGGGAAGCCGGTGGCCTTCGACGCGAGCGCGGAGGAGCGGGAGACGCGCGGGTTCATCTCGATGACGATGACCCGGCCGTCCTCGGGGTTGACCGCGAACTGGATGTTGCAGCCGCCGGTGTCGACGCCGACCTCACGGATGATCGCGATGCCGATGTCCCGGAGGGTCTGGTACTCGCGGTCGGTGAGCGTCATCGCCGGGGCGACGGTGATGGAGTCACCGGTGTGCACGCCCATGGGGTCGAAGTTCTCGATGGAGCAGACGACCACGACGTTGTCGTTCTTGTCGCGCATCAGCTCCAGCTCGTACTCCTTCCAGCCGAGGATGGACTCCTCCAGGAGCACCTCGGTGGTGGGAGACAGGGTCAGGCCCTGGCCGGCGATGCGGCGGAGCTCCTCCTCGTCGTGGGCGAAGCCGGAGCCGGCGCCGCCCATGGTGAAGGAGGGGCGGACGACGACGGGGTAGCCGCCGAGCGTCTCGACGCCCTTGAGCACGTCGTCCATGGAGTGGCAGATCACCGAGCGGGCGGACTCGCCGTGGCCGATCTTGGCGCGGACGGCCTCCACGACGCCCTTGAACAGGTCGCGGTCCTCGCCCTTGTGGATGGCCTCCACGTTGGCGCCGATGAGCTCGACGCCGTACTTCTCCAGGACGCCCTGCTCGTGCATGGAGATCGCGGTGTTGAGCGCGGTCTGGCCGCCGAGGGTGGGCAGCAGCGCGTCGGGGCGCTCCTTGGCGATGATCTTCTCGACGAACTCGGGGGTGATCGGCTCGACGTAGGTGGCGTCGGCGATCTCCGGGTCGGTCATGATCGTCGCCGGGTTGGAGTTCACCAGGATGACGCGCAGTCCCTCGGACTTGAGGACGCGGCAGGCCTGGCTGCCGGAGTAGTCGAACTCGGCTGCCTGACCGATGACGATCGGGCCGGAGCCGATGACCAGGACGGACTGGATATCGGTGCGCTTAGGCACGCTCGGCCTCCATCAGGGATACGAAGCGGTCGAAGAGGTACGCGGCGTCGTGCGGGCCGGCGGCCGCTTCGGGGTGGTACTGGACGCTGAAGGCCGGCTGGTCGAGCAGCTGGAGGCCCTCCACCACGTTGTCGTTGAGGCAGACGTGGGAGACCTCGGCGCGGCCGTAGGGGGTGTCGGACACCTTGTCGAGGGGGGCGTCGACGGCGAAGCCGTGGTTGTGCGCGGTGACCTCGACCTTGCCGGTCGTGCGGTCCTGCACGGGCTGGTTGATGCCGCGGTGGCCGTACTTCAGCTTGTACGTGCCGAAGCCGAGCGCGCGGCCCAGGATCTGGTTGCCGAAGCAGATGCCGAACAGGGGCGTCCTGCGCTCCAGCACGGCCCGCATGACGGAGACGGGACCGTCGGCGGTGGCGGGGTCGCCGGGGCCGTTGGAGAAGAACACACCGTCGGGGTCGACGGCGTACACGTCCTCGGCGGTGGCGGTGGCGGGCAGCACGTGCACCTCGATGCCGCGCTCGGCCATCCGGTGCGGGGTCATGCCCTTGATGCCGAGGTCGACGGCGGCCACGGTGAACTTCTTCTCACCGATGGCGGGGACGACGTACGGCTCGGTCGTGGCGACCTCGGCGGCGAGGTCGGCGCCCTTCATCTGCGGGGCGGCCTGCACCTTGGCGAGCAGGGCCGCGTCGTCGGCGACGGCGTCGCCGGAGAAGATCCCGACGCGCATGGCGCCGCGCTCGCGCAGGTGGCGGGTGAGGGCGCGGGTGTCGACGCCGCTGATGCCGACGACGCCCTGGGCGGCCAGCTCCTCGTCGAGGGTGCGGCGGGAGCGCCAGTTGGACGGGATGCGGGCGGGGTCGCGGACGACGTACCCGGCGACCCAGATCTTCCCGGACTCGGGGTCCTCGTCGTTGACGCCGGTGTTGCCGACGTGCGGCGCGGTCATCACGACGACCTGGCGGTGGTAGGACGGGTCGGTCAGGGTCTCCTGGTAGCCGGTCATGCCGGTGGAGAAGACGGCCTCGCCGAAGGTCTCCCCCACGGCCCCGTAGGCACGGCCGCGGAAGGTGCGGCCGTCCTCCAGGACGAGTACGGCGGGAACCCTGGTTCCCCTGGTGGAGGTCGTCATCGTGCGGTGCCTTCCGTCGTGCTTGCGTTGTTCATGGAGGTGAGGGCCTCGACCCAGGCCGTGTGGTCGGCCGCCGTGTCGGAGCGGAAGCCGGAGTCGATCAGCGTGCCGCCGTGCTCCCAGGTGACGACCAGCAGGCCGCCTTCGGCGAGGACCTTGCCCGCGATGCCCTTGTCGAGCCGGGCCCCGCGCAGCTGCCCGGCCGGCACGAAGAAGTCGCGCGCCCCGGGGCGTACGACGTCCAGGCCGGCGTCGGTGAGCGTCAGCTCGGCACGGCTGCGGGTACCCAGTCCGTGGGCGACGATCCGGTCGAGCCACTGTCCGGCGGTGGTGGAGCCGTGGTAGCGGCCGCTCATGGTCAGCAGGGGGGCGCCGGGCGCCCCGGGGGCGGTGGGCAGGTCCGGGAGGCCGGACTGGAGGCTGCCGCGCCACTTCCAGCCCTGGCGCATCAGCCAGTAGACCAGGGCGATGAAGAGCAGCAGTCCGGCGACCCAGCCGAGCCGGGCGGCCCAGTCGGTCACCTCGGCGGATTTCTGCTCCGCGGCCAGTTCGATGAGTGTCACGCCAGCTTCCCGTCCATCAGCGTCGCCCGGCCCCGCAGGAAGGTGTGGGTGACGCGCCCCGGCAGCTCACGGCCCTCGTAGGGGGTGTTGCGGCTGCGGGAGGCGAAGCCCGCGGGGTCCACGGCTCCACGGTATGCCGGATCGACCAGGGTGAGGTTGGCGGGCTCACCAGCCGAGACGGGGCGCCCGTGGCCGGTGGCCCGGCCGATCCGCGCGGGCGCGAAGGACATGCGGTCGGCGACGCCGGCCCAGTCCAGCAGCCCGGTCTCGACCATGGTGTGCTGGACGACGGAGAGCGCGGTCTCCAGGCCGACCATGCCCATGGCGGCCGCGGCCCACTCGCAGTCCTTGTCCTCGTGCGGGTGCGGGGCGTGGTCGGTGGCGACGATGTCGATCGTCCCGTCGGCCAGGGCCTCGCGCAGCGCCATGACGTCACGCTCGGTGCGCAGTGGCGGGTTGACCTTGTAGACCGGGTTGTACGTGCGGACCATCTCGTCGGTCAGCAGGAGGTGGTGCGGGGTGACCTCGGCGGTGACGTCGATGCCGCGGGACTTGGCCCAGCGGACGATCTCGACGGACCCGGCGGTCGACAGGTGGCAGATGTGGACGCGGGAGCCGACGTGCTCGGCGAGGAGCACGTCGCGGGCGATGACCGACTCCTCGGCGACGGCCGGCCAGCCGCCGAGACCCAGCTCGGCGGAGACGACGCCCTCGTTCATCTGGGCGCCCTCGGTGAGGCGGGGCTCCTGGGCGTGCTGGGCGACGACGCCGCCGAAGGCCTTCACGTACTCCAGGGCGCGGCGCATGATCACGGCGTCGTCCACGCACTTGCCGTCGTCGGAGAAGACGGTGACACCGGCGGCGGACTCGTGCATGGCGCCCAGCTCGGCGAGCTTCTTGCCCTCCAGGCCGACGGTGACGGCGCCGATGGGCTGCACGTCGCAGTAGCCGTGCTCCCGGCCGAGCCGGTAGACCTGCTCGACGACACCGGCGGTGTCGGCGACCGGGAAGGTGTTGGCCATGGCGAAGACGGAGGTGTAGCCGCCGCTCGCGGCGGCACGGGTGCCGGTGAGTACGGTCTCGGAGTCCTCGCGGCCCGGCTCGCGCAGGTGGGTGTGGAGGTCGACCAGGCCGGGCAGCAGGATGCGCCCCTCCGCCTCGACGACGGTCGCGCCCTCGGCGCTCAGGCCGGCGCCGACCGCGGCGATGGTCCCGCCGTCGATCAGGACGTCCTGGGCCTCGCCGCCGAGTACCTTCGCACCACGGATCAGGGTCTTGCTCATCGGTCTTGCTTCTCCTCGGTACGGGGGTTGGCGACGGCGGATTCGTTCCCGCCCAGCAGCAGGTAGAGGACGGCCATGCGGATGGAGACGCCGTTGGCGACCTGCTCGACGACCGTGCAGCGGGGGGAGTCGGCGACCTCGGCGGTGATCTCCATGCCGCGCACCATGGGGCCGGGGTGCATCACGACGGCGTGCTCGGGCATCTTCGCCATCCGCTCGCCGTCCAGGCCGTAGCGGCGCGAGTACTCGCGCTCGGTCGGGAAGAACGCGGCGTTCATCCGCTCGCGCTGGACGCGCAGCATCATCACGGCGTCCGACTTCGGCAGGGTGCTGTCGAGGTCGTACGACACCTCGCAGGGCCAGCTCCCGACGCCGACGGGGACGAGGGTGGGCGGGGCGACGAGGGTGACCTGGGCGCCGAGGGTGTGCAGCAGGTCGACGTTGGAGCGGGCCACCCGGCTGTGCAGGACGTCGCCGACGATCGTGATGCGCTTGCCGGACAGGTCCTGGCCGAGCCCGGCGTCCCGGCCGATCAGGCGGCGGCGCATGGTGAAGGCGTCCAGCAGGGCCTGGGTGGGGTGCTGGTGCGTGCCGTCGCCGGCGTTGATGACGGCGGCGTCGATCCAGCCGGAGGTGGCGAGCCGGTACGGGGCGCCCGAGGCGCCGTGCCGGATGACGACGGCGTCGACGCCCATCGCCTCCAGGGTCTGCGCGGTGTCCTTCAGGGACTCGCCCTTGGAGACCGAGGAGCCCTTGGCGCTGAAGTTGATGACGTCGGCGGAGAGGCGCTTCTCGGCGGCCTCGAAGGAGATGCGGGTGCGGGTGGAGTCCTCGAAGAAGAGGTTGACCACGGTCCGGCCGCGCAGGGTGGGCAGCTTCTTGATCGGCCGGTCGGCGACCCTGGCCATCTCCTCGGCGGTGTCGAGGATGAGGACGGCGTCGTCGCGGGTGAGGTCGGCGGCCGAGATGAGGTGGCGCATCATCGGGGGTTTTTTCTCCGGTTTTGTGGAGTTCGAGGGCCGAGGGGTGTCCCGTCGAGGGGCCCGGGAGACATGCGGGCGCGCAGCACGGCGCACCGTACGCACTGGGTCGTACGGAGCGGGGGCTACTGCTCGCCGACCGGGGCGGTCTCCCGCACGCCGAGCAGCACGGTGTCGCGACCGTCCTCCTCGGCGAGCTGGACCTTGACCGTCTCGCGCAGCGACGTGGGGAGGTTCTTGCCGACGTAGTCGGCGCGGATGGGAAGTTCGCGGTGGCCGCGGTCGACGAGGACCGCGAGCTGGACGGCGCGGGGGCGGCCGAGGTCGCCGAGCGCGTCGAGGGCGGCGCGGATGGTGCGGCCGGAGAAGAGCACGTCGTCGACGAGGACGACGAGGCGGCCGTCGATGCCGTCACCGGGGATGTCGGTGCGGGCGAGCGCACGGGCGGGGCGCATGCGCAGGTCGTCGCGGTACATGGTGATGTCGAGCGAGCCGACCGGCGTGGTGCGGCCGGTGATCTGCTCGAGCTTGTCGGCCAGCCGGCGGGCGAGGAAGACGCCCCGCGTGGGAATGCCGAGGAGGACGACGTCGTCGGCGCCCTTGGCGCGCTCGACGATCTCGTGGGCGATGCGGGTCAGTACCCGCGCGATGTCGGGGCCCTCGAGGACGGGGCGCGCGGCATCGGACTGCTGAATGGCGTCCATACGAAACGGACCTCCTTCTCCGCCTCACGGGACGGACCTTAAAGGACGTCGGAATTGCGCCATCCACCGTACCAGGGCGGAGCGACTGCTCCCGCACCGCCCGCGGAAGACCGTCGGTACGGACCATTCGGCTTGACGCAAGCAGGTAACGCTGCGTAACCTCACAGTGAGTTACCACTCTTCGTCCCGGGAGCTATATGTCCAGCGAATACGCAAAACAGCTCGGGGCCAAGCTCCGCGCCATCCGCACCCAGCAGGGCCTCTCCCTCCACGGGGTGGAGGAGAAGTCGCAGGGCCGCTGGAAGGCCGTGGTGGTCGGTTCGTACGAGCGCGGCGACCGCGCCGTGACCGTACAGCGCCTCGCCGAGCTGGCCGACTTCTATGGCGTCCCGGTGCAGGAGCTCCTGCCGGGCACCACGCCGGGCGGGGCCGCCGAGCCGCCGCCGAAGCTCGTCCTGGACCTGGAGCGCCTGGCGCACGTCCCGGCCGAGAAGGCCGGCCCGCTGCAGCGTTACGCCGCGACGATCCAGTCGCAGCGCGGCGACTACAACGGCAAGGTGCTGTCGATCCGCCAGGACGACCTGCGGACCCTCGCCGTCATCTACGACCAGTCGCCGTCGGTCCTCACCGAGCAGCTGATCAGCTGGGGCGTTCTGGACGCGGACGCGCGTCGGGCGGTCGCCCACGAGGACGCCTGAGCCACCACCGGCTCAGCAGAAACGTTGCCGCCGGGTGCGGCGGGAGCCCCAGGGCATCCCGCCGCACCCGGCGGCTTTCTGCGTGCCGCACCCGGGGCCGGCCGGCTTCGGGTACGCCGAAGGGCCCGTCGCGCGCGGACAACGCGCCACGGGCCCTTCGTGCGGCCGTACGGCGTCGGGAGGTCAGTCCCGGCGCAGGCTCGGCTTCAGGTCCTTGAAGCGGCCGAGGAGGCCGTTGACGAACGACGGGGAGTCGTCCGTCGAGAACTCCTTGGCGAGCTGCACCGCCTCGTCGATGGCGACGGCGTCCGGGGTGCCGTCCTCCCAGATCAGCTCGTACGCACCGAGGCGCACGATGTTCCGGTCGGCGACCGGCATCCGGTCGAGCGTCCAGCCCACCGCGTAGGTGGCGATCAGCTCGTCGATCCGGCGGACGTGGTCGGCGTAGCCCTCGACCAGCTGCATCGTGTACTCGCTGACCGGCGGCTGCCGGTCGTCGGACCGTGCGTGCCGGATCCAGTCCGCGAGGACGTTCCGTACGCCGGTGCCGCGCTGGTCGGCCTCGAAGAGGATCTGGAACGCACGCTTGCGCGCGTTGCTCCGGGCAGCCACGGTTAGCTGTTCACCCGGCCGAGGTAGTCGCCGGAACGGGTGTCGACCTTGATCTTCTCACCGGTGGTGATGAAGAGCGGGACCTGGATGGTGTAGCCCGTCTCCAGGGTGGCCGGCTTGGTGCCGCCGGTGGAGCGGTCGCCCTGGACGCCCGGCTCGGTCTCCTGGATGGTGAGCTCGACGGCGGCGGGGAGCTCGACGTAGAGCACCTCGCCCTCGTGCGTGGCGACGGTGGCGGTGAAGCCCTCGATCAGGTAGTTGGCGGCGTCGCCGACGGCCTTGCGGTCGACGTGCAGCTGGTCGTAGGTCTGCATGTCCATGAAGACGAAGTACTCGCCGTCCATGTACGAGAACTGCATGTCGCGGCGGTCGACGGTGGCCGTCTCGACCTTCACACCGGCGTTGAAGGTCTTGTCGACGATCTTGCCGGAGAGCACGTTCTTGAGCTTGGTGCGCACGAAGGCCGGGCCCTTGCCGGGCTTGACGTGCTGGAACTCGACGACGGACCACAGCTGGTCGTTGTCGAGCTTGAGCACCATGCCGTTCTTGAGGTCGTTCGTGGTGGCCACGGTTGCGGAATCTCCTGGACTGACGCTGGTGGACGACCGAGGCGTGGTGCCCTGCGCGCTGACAGGGAGCGAGCCCTAGAGCGCGAGCAGCTCCTTGGTCGTGATGGTGAGTAGCTCGGGTCCGCCGTCCGCCTCCTGGCGTACGACGAGCGTGTCATCGATCCGGACCCCGCCCCGGCCCGGGAGGTGGACCCCCGGTTCGACGGTGACCGGCACACAAGCGTCCAGTTTACCCATGGCGGAGGGGGCGAGCTGCGGGTCCTCCTCGATTTCGAGCCCCACGCCGTGTCCGAGGAACGGTGCGACCGCGTCGGAGTACCCGGCCGCGTCCAGGATCTGGCGGGCCGCGCGGTCCACGTCGCGGTACGCGGCACCGGGCGCGAGGGTCTGGCGGGCAGCCCGCTGAGCGGCGAAGACGAGGTCGTAGAGCTCGATCTGCCAGTCGGCCGGCGCGGTGCCGATGACGAAGGTGCGCCCGATCTCGCAGCGGTAGCCGCGGTAGTTGGCGCCCAGGCAGACGGAGAGGAAATCACCCTCCTCCACACGGCGGTCGGAGGGCCGGTGCCCGCCGCGGCCCGCGTTGGGCCCGGTGGCGACGGAGGTGGGGAACGCGGGGCCGTCGGCGCCGTGGTCCACCAGGCGCCGCTCCAGTTCCAGCGCGAGGTGCCGCTCGGTACGGCCCACCAGGATGGATTCGAGGAGCTCGCCGAGCGCCTGGTCGGTGATCTCGGCCGCGATGCGCAGGCAGGTGATCTCGTCCTCGTCCTTGACGATCCGCTCCTGCTCGATGGCGTGGCCGAGGTCGCTCAGGCGCGTCCGGGGCGCGACCGAGCTCATGGCGCGGTGGCGCGTGACCGTCAGGTGGTGCTCCTCGACGGCGAGCGCGTCCGCCCCCGCCTTGGCGGCGAAGTCGACGGCCGCCACCGCCGGGTCGCCGCCGGACGGCGGCAGGACCACCTGGCGCAGCTGTTCGTCGAGACGGCCCTCGGCCGGGTCGCCGGTGGGCGTGCGGGGGCACACGAGGACGTCGTCCCCGGCGCCGACCAGGAGCACCGCGCCGGGGGGCGAGCCGCCCGCGAGGTAGCGGACGTTCGCGGGGCGGGAAACCAGGGCCGCCGCTGTCCCGGACGCCGCGCACCGGTCGCGCAGCCGCGCACGGCGGACCGCATACACCTCTGACATGTCACGAGCCTACGAGCGCCCGCGCTCCTCGGCAGGTCGGGCAGGTCCGGACGGGTCCGCCGGGGCGCCGTGGGCGCGGGGGTCAGTACGCGGGTGGGCTGGAGATGGCCCGGGCGAGCACGTCGTCGAGGACGCGGGCCGTGGTCTCGACGTCGTACGTCGAGTTGTCGATGATCGGCAGGCCCGACCCGTACCAGCCCGCCATGCGGCCGTGGATGCCGGCCACCTCCTCGTCGGAGAGGCGTCGGTTGCCACTGCGTTCGGCGTTGCGCTCCAGGACGATCTCCAGGCCGGGCAGGAGCACCACCGGGAGCAGGCCGGGGCCGACGTGCCGCTTCCAGCCGCCGAGCCCGACGACGGGTCGGTCGGGGAAGACGGCGTCGTCGAGGATGCAGGAGATGCCGTTGGCCAGGAAGTTGCGCGCGGCGAAGCCGCAGGTGCGGCGGGCCAGGCGGTACTGCGCCTCGGACTGGTCGTTCCAGCCGTCCTGGGGGTCGGCGAAACCGGCGCACACCCATTCGCGGACGTCGTCGAGGCTGATGTGCGCGGTGGGGACGCGGCGGTTCTTGGCCCAGTACCGGGCGACGGTCGTCTTGCCCGCGCCGGCCGGGCCGATGAGCAGCACCGCGAGGGTGGCGCTCCCGGTGCCGTGTTCGGGGTGCGGGGGCGTCGGTGCGGCCACCGGGCCGCCGGGCGGCAGGTGGATGTGGCCGGTGGCGTCCCGCGGCGGCGCCGGCTGCGGGGGCGCGGTCTGCGGGGCGGCGGCGGTCCAGCCCGGGGCGGGCGGGGTGTGCGGGACGGGCGGCGGCGGCCCGTGCGGGGTGGGGGGCTGAGGGAGCGGGGGGTGTGCCTGGTTCATCCATGCGGCGGCCGCGTGCCCCGGCTGGTGGGGGGGCGGGAGCGGAGCCCCCACTGCGTGCTGCATCCGGTGCCACTCCGTCTCGTCCGATCGGCGCTGGTGGGGCGGCCGTTGGGGTCGCCCGTCACCGAACCGTACCCTCCCCGGCCGCCGCAGTGGGAACGGCCGGGGTGGGCGGGCCGTGCCCGGTGGCCGGGGTCAGTCCGTGAGCTCGTCGGCGAGGGCGCGCAGGGCGAGCCGGTAGGAGCCGATGCCGAAGCCCGCGACCGTACCGCTGGCGACCGCCGCGACGACGGAGGTGTGCCGGAACTCCTCGCGCGTGTACGGGTTGGAGATGTGCACCTCGATCAGGGGCGCGGTGCGCTGCGCGGCCGCGTCCCTCATCCCGTACGAGTAGTGCGTGAAGGCGCCGGGGTTGAGGACGACCGGGAGCGAACCGTCGGCGGCCTCGTGGAGCCAGCGGATCATCTCGCCCTCGTCGTTCGTCTCGCGCACGTCGACGTCGAAGCCGAGCTCCCTGCCCAGGGACCGGCAGGCGTCGACCAGTCCGGCGTAGGAGGTGGAGCCGTACACGTCGGGCTCGCGCGAGCCGAGGCGGCCGAGGTTGGGGCCGTTGAGCACCAGCACCCTGCGGGTCACGCGGAGACCTCCCCGTAGGCGGCGACGAGCACGGCCGGGTCGGGGCCTTCGAGCACCGTCGGCCTGGCGAGGCCGTCGAGGACGATGAAGCGCAGCAGGTCGCCGCGGGACTTCTTGTCGACCTTCATGGTCTCCAGCAGCTTGGGCCACTGGTCACCGCGGTAGGTCAGCGGCAGGCCCACCGCTTCGAGGACGGTGCGGTGGCGGTCGGCGGTGGCGTCGTCCAGCCGGCCCGCCAGGCGGCCGAGTTCGGCGGCGAAGACCATGCCGACGGAGACGGCGGCGCCGTGGCGCCACTTGTAGCGCTCGTTCTTCTCGATGGCGTGGGCGAGGGTGTGGCCGTAGTTGAGGATCTCGCGCAGCCCGGACTCCTTGAGGTCGGACGACACCACGTCGGCCTTGACCCGGATGGAGCGCTCGATGAGCTCGGCGGTGTGCGGGCCCTCGGGGGTGCGGGCGGCGGCCGGGTCGGCCTCGATGAGGTCGAGGATCACCGGGTCGGCGATGAAACCGGCCTTGATGACCTCGGCCAGGCCGCTGACGTAGTCGTGGACGGACAGCGAGTCGAGGGCGGCGAGGTCGCACAGGACGCCCGCGGGCGGGTGGAAGGCACCGACGAGGTTCTTGCCCTCGGCGGTGTTGATGCCGGTCTTGCCGCCGACGGCCGCGTCGACCATGGCCAGCACGGTCGTCGGTACGGCGATCCAGCGCACCCCGCGCAGCCAGGTGGCGGCGACGAACCCGGCCAGGTCGGTGGTGGCGCCGCCGCCGACGCCGACGATGACGTCGGTGCGGGTGAAGCCGGTCTGGCCGAGCGCCTTCCAGCAGTACGCCGCGACCTCGGCGGTCTTGGCCTCCTCGGCGTTCGGCACCTGGATGGCGATCGCCTCGTACCCCTGCTCCGCGAGGTCGGCACGCAGCGCCTCGCCGGTCTCGGCGAGCGCCTCGGGGTGGATGACGGCGACGCGCTTGGCCCGGGGGCCGACGAGGGCGGGGAGTTCGCCGAGCAGCTGCCGGCCGACGAGCACCTCGTACGGGTCGGTGCCGGCCGTGCCGCCGACCTGGATACGGGTCACTGCCTGGTCCGTCACTTCTTCTCCTGCCGGGGGTCCGGGGCTTCTCCCCCGGGAAGGGCCGTCTTCGGTCCGAGGGCGTCCAGGACCGCCTGGGCGACCTCGTCGGGGGTCTTGTCGTCGGTGGCCACCACCACGCGGGCCACCTCGGTGTACAGGTGCCGGCGGGCCTCCATCAGCTCGCGCCACTGGCGGCGCGGGTTGACGGCGAGCAGCGGGCGGGCGGTGTTGAGGCCGACGCGCCGCACCGCCTCCTCGACGTCCATCGACAGGTAGGCGACCGGGAGCCCGGAGAGCAGCGCGCGGGTGCCGGCGTCGAGGACGGCGCCGCCGCCGAGGGCGAGGACACCGGTGTGCTCGGCGACGGCCGTGCGGACGGCTTCGCGCTCCAGCTCGCGGAAGTACTCCTCGCCCTCGTCGACGAAGATGTCGGCGATCTCGCGGCCCTGGGCGGCGACGATGTCGGCGTCGGTGTCCCGGTAGGGCACGCCGAGCCGTTCGGCGAGCAGCGCGCCCACGGTGGACTTGCCGGAGCCCATCGGTCCGACCAGGACGATCAGCGGGCCGGTGCTCACCGGATGTGGAGGTTGTCGAGGTACGAGCGGACGTTGCGGCGGGTCTCGGCGACGCTGTCGCCGCCGAACTTCTCCGCGACCGCGTCGGCCAGGACCAGCGCCACCATGGCCTCGGCCACGATGCCGGCGGCCGGGACGGCGCAGACGTCGGAGCGCTGGTGGTGCGCGGCGGCGGGCTCGCCGGTGACGACATCGACGGTCTTCAGGGCCCGGGGCACGGTGGCGATCGGCTTCATCGCGGCGCGGACGCGCAGCAGCTCGCCGGTGGTCAGGCCGCCCTCGGTGCCGCCGGAGCGGCCGGAGGTGCGCTTGATGCCCTCGGGGGTGGAGACGATCTCGTCATGGGCCTGGGAGCCGGGCACGCGGGCCAGCTCGAAGCCGTCGCCGACCTCGACGCCCTTGATCGCCTGGATGCCCATCAGGGCGGCGGCGAGCCGGGCGTCCAGACGCCGGTCCCAGTGGACGTGGGAGCCGAGGCCGACGGGCACGCCGTAGGCGAGGACCTCGACCACGCCGCCGAGGGTGTCGCCGTCCTTGTGGGCCTGGTCGATCTCGGCGACCATCGCCTTCGACGCGTCCGCGTCCAGGCAGCGCACCGGGTCGGCGTCCAGCTTCTCGACGTCGGCCGGGGTCGGGTAGACCCCGTACGGCGCCTTGGCGGCCGCCAGCTCGACGACGTGGCTGACGATCTCGATGCCGGCCGTCTCCTTGAGGTACGAGCGGGCCACGGCGCCCAGCGCGACGCGCGCGGCGGTCTCGCGGGCGCTCGCGCGCTCCAGCACCGGGCGGGCCTCGTCGAAGCCGTACTTCTGCATGCCGGCCAGGTCGGCGTGGCCGGGGCGCGGCCGGGTGAGCGGGGCGTTGCGGGCGGATTCGGCGAGCTCGGCCGGGTCGACCGGGTCGGCCGCCATGACCTTCTCCCACTTGGGCCACTCGGTGTTGCCCACCATGACCGCGACCGGCGAGCCCATGGTGAGACCGTGCCGGACGCCGCCGAGGAAGGTGACCTGGTCCTGCTCGAACTTCATCCGCGCACCGCGTCCATAGCCGAGCCGGCGCCGGGCCAGGTGGTCCGCCACCATCTCCGTGGTGACCGGGACGCCGGCGGGAAGGCCCTCCAGCGTCGCCACCAGTGCGGGGCCGTGCGACTCCCCCGCGGTCAGCCAGCGCAACCTGCTCAACGGTGCTCCTCATGCTCGCGCCTCGACTGGGACGGCGGCCGGGTGCGCGGCCCTGGCCCGCCTCACCCCCGATCCTCCCACGTCCGGGGCCCCGGCCGGTCGGCGGTCCAGCAGTCGGACGCGTCCGTGGACGGGGCGCCGCCCTGGTGGGAGGCGGTGGCGGGCGGCCCTGTCCGGAAGACGAACCCCGGGGGGTGCCTTGTCGATCGGGCCGGATCAGTGAGCGGTGAGCCCCTCCTGGTGACCGGCCTGGTGACCGGCGAGGGCGTGCTCCCCGGCGGCCCTCATGGCGGCCAGCGGGACGGGCGAGCGGCCGGTCATCTGCTCGACCTGGAGGACGGCCTGGTGGACGAGGAGGTCGAGGCCGCCGACGACGGCGCCGCCGCGCGCCGACCAGGCGGCCGCCAGCGCGGTGGGCCACGGGTCGTACAGCACGTCGAAGAGGGTGCCGGGGCGTTCGGGGACCGCGGCGGCGAGGGCGTCGGTGGTCCCGGCGGGGGTGGTGGCGATGACGAGCGGGGCCCGGAAGGCGTCCGCTGCCCGCTCCCAGCCCGCGGTGCGGACGGGGACGCCGAGCCGTGCGCCCCAGCCGCGCATCTCGGCGGCCCGGGCCTCGCTGCGGACGTACGCGGTCACCGGCCCGGTGCAGATGCGGGACAGTGCGGCGAGCGCCGAGGAGGCGGTCGCGCCGGCGCCGAGGACGGCGGCGGACGCGACCTCCTCCACGCCCCGCTCGCGCAGTGCGGCGACCATGCCGGGGATGTCGGTGTTGCCGCCGACGCGGCGGCCGTCCCCGGTGAGGACGACGGTGTTGACCGCCTCGACGGAGGCGGCCGTGTCGGTGATCTCGTCGAGCAGGGGTATGACCGCCCGCTTGAGGGGCATGGTCAGCGACAGCCCCGCCCAGGATCCGTCCAGCTTCTCGAAGAACCCGGGGAGCCCCGCCTCGTCCACCTGGAAGCGGTCGTACGACCAGTGCGTGAGACCGAGCTCCCGGTAGGCGGCCCGGTGCAGCACCGGGGAGAGGGAATGGGCGATGGGCGATCCGAGGACGGCGGCCCGGCGGGCGTCAGTCGCTGCCCTTGCTGTCATTGAATTTGTCCTTCAGCTTCAGGAACTCGGCGTGCGTCTTCGCGAATTCCGTCTTGTTCATGCCGTCGGTCGCGACGAAGTACATCCAGCCGTCCTTCGTCGGGTTCATGGCGGCTTCCAGGGCCACGAGTCCGGGGTTGGAGATCGGCCCCGGAGTGAGACCCCGCTGGGTGTAGGTGTTGTACGGGTCCTGATTGCTGTTGATCTCGGACTCGCTGATGTCGATGTTGCTCTCGCCCTGGAGGTAGTTGAAGGCGGAGTCGAACTGCAGGAGCTGGTTGGTCTCGGTGTTCGTGGGCTTAAGCCGGTTGTACACGACCTCGCTCATCCTGCGGAAGTCGTCGTCCGTCTTCCCCTCGGCCTGGACGAGGCTCGCGACGGTCAGCAGCTCCCAGGGGTTCTTCAGGCCGAGCCCCTTGTACTTGCCCTCCAGGTCCACCTTGCCGTACTCGGCGTTGGCGCGGGCCACCATCTTCTTGAGGACGTCCTCGGGCTTGGTGCCCTTGGCGACCGGATAGCTGGCCGGGAAGAGGAAGCCCTCGAGCGGGTCCTTGACCTCGGGGTGGCCGGTGGCCCACTCCGGCAGGCCCAGCTTCGCGGCCTTCGTCTCGGCCACCGCCGCGGTCGTGCCGGCCTTGACCCCCAGGCGCCGGTCGATCTCGGCGTACACCCAGGAACTGCGCTTGCCCTCGGGGACGACCAGGGCGTTGCGGCTGGACGGCTGCAGCATCAGCTCCACGGCGCTCGCCGCGGACATCTCCTTCTTGAGGGTGTAGACGCCGGCCTGGATCAGCTTGCCCTTGGGGTTCCTGTCCTGCGCGGAGACGAACGCGCCCTGGCTCTTCACCACACCGTTCTTGACGAGGATCGCGGCGATCTCGTAGCCGCCGGCGCCCTGCGGGATCTCCACCTGGACAGTTTCGCCGGTGCCCGTGCCCTCGAAGTCGGGTGCCTCGCCGAACTGGCTCTGCCAGAACTGGTAGCCGAAGTAGCCCACTCCGCCCGCGCCGCCGACCAGGACGAGCGCGACGAACAGGCAGGCCACGCCGTTGCGGCTCTTGCGCTTGCCGGTCTTCTTGGACTTCTTGGACTGGTCGCGCCGCTGGCGGCGGGTGCCCGCGGGCTCGTCGCCCCCGGACCCACGGCCGTCGCCTTCGGAGCCGCGGCCGTCGTCGCGGCCGTCGTCACCGTCCGAGAAGAACGGGTGGTTCTCCTCCTCCGGCTCCTGGTACTGCTGCGGCTCGTCGTGCGCCGCCGCCCGCTGCTCGGGCGCCCGCCGCCGGCCGGGAGGCTGCGGCGGCGGGTACGCCTCGGGGGTGCCGTAGGGGTCCGGGCGGCCGCCCCCGTAGGGGTCGGCCGGGCCGGGGGGCGTTCCGTAGGGCATCGCCGTGTGCTGGCCGCTGTCCCAGCCGGCGTCGTACTGCCGGTCGTTGTAGCCGGCGTAGTCCTGGTACTGGTACTGCTGCTGCTCGCCGTACGGTGCCTCGGGCTGCTGCTGGGGCTGTGCCTGCGGCTGCTGGTAGTACTGCTGGGCGTCGGCCTGCTGACCTCTCCATCCCTGGTCCCCGTACAACGGGTCCTCGGGATGCCACGGTTCGGAGCCGGAGCCCCGTCCATATCCAGTCATCGATCCCCAAACGGCCGCGAGGCTTCCGGACGATCCGCCTCTACGTTGTGCGGCGGTTGTTCGAACGCCACCGCATCGCGCGGAACGTTACCGTATCGCGATCAGATGACCACTTCGACGCTCTCTCCAGGCGGATTACCGGATACCCGTTCGGTCTCCAAAGCATTCTGGAGGATGATCACAGCGGCTGCCTGATCGATGACGGACCGGCCTTTTTTGGACTTCACGCCCGAGGCGCGCAGGCCCTGCGACGCGCTGACCGTGGTCATTCTCTCGTCCACCAGCCGCACGGGCACGGGTGCGAGGGAGCGGGCGAGCTCCTGGGCGAAGACCCGGACCTTGGCCGCGGCCGGACCCTCGCCCCCGCTGAGGGAGCGAGGGAGCCCGACCACGACCTCGAGCGGTTCGTACTCCTCGGCGATCTGCCGCAGCCGCCGGTGGGCGGCAGGGACGTCCCGTCCCGGCACGGTCTCCACCGGTGTGGCGAGGACCCCGTCGGGGTCGCACGAGGCGACCCCGATGCGGGCGTCCCCGACGTCGATCGCGAGGCGGCGGCCGCGTCTCATCAGGCGGTGTCCCCGACGAGCCGCTCCACCGCGTCGATGGCCTCGCCGATGGCGCCGGCGTTCTGGCCGCCGCCCTGGGCGACGTCCGGCTTGCCGCCACCGCCGCCCCCGAGGGTCTTGGCGGCGGTGCGCACCAGCTCGCCGGCCTTGAGCCCGCGCTCGCGGGCGGCCTCGTTGGTGGCGATCACCGTCAGCGGGCGGCCGCCCGCGGTGGTGAACAGGGCGACGACGGCCGGGCGGTCGCCCGGGATGCGGCCGCGGACGTCGAGGACCAGCTTGCGCAGGTCGTCGGCGGAGGTCCCGTCCGGCACCTGGCCGGTCACCACGGCGACGCCACGGACGTCCTTGGCGCCCTCGACGAGGCCGGCGGCGGCCTGGAGGACCTTCTCCGCGCGGAACTTCTCGATCTCCTTCTCGGCGTCCTTCAGCTTGCCGAGCATGGCGGAGATCTTCTCGGGCAGCTCCTCGGCGCGGCCCTTGACCAGCTCCTGGAGCTGGGCGACGACCGTGTGCTCCTTGGCGAGGAAGTTGTACGCGTCGACGCCCACGAGGGCCTCGATGCGGCGCACGCCGGAGCCGATGGACGACTCCCCGAGCAGCTTCACCAGACCGAGCTGGGCGGTGTTGTGGACGTGCGTACCGCCGCAGAGCTCCTTGGAGAAGTCGCCGATGGTGACGACGCGGACCTTCTCGCCGTACTTCTCGCCGAACTCGGCGATGGCGCCCTGCCGCTTGGCCTCGTCGATCGGCATGACCTCGGCGTGCACGTCGAGCTCGCGGGCGAGGACCTCGTTGATCTTCTGCTCGACGTCGGTCATGACCGTCTGCGGCACGGCGGACGGCGAGCCGAAGTCGAAGCGGAAGCGGCCGGGCTGGTTCTCCGAGCCGGCCTGGGCGGCCGTCGGGCCGAGGGCGTCACGCAGCGCCTGGTGGGTCAGGTGGGTGGCGCTGTGGGCGCGGGCGATGGCGCGGCGGCGCTTGACGTCGATGGTGGCGTAGGCGGTGGAACCGACGGTCACCTCGCCGACCTGGACCGACCCCTTGTGGACGGAGACGCCCGGGACCGGCTGCTGCACGTCGCGCACCTCGATGACGGCGCCGCTGTGCAGCCGGATGCGGCCGGTGTCGGCGATCTGGCCGCCGCCCTCGGCGTAGAACGGGGTGCGGTCGAGAACGACCTCGACGTCGTCGCCCTCGGTGGCGGCGGGCGAGGGAACGCCGTTGACGAGCAGACCGACGACGGTCGTCTCGCCCTCGGTGTTGGTGTAGCCCACGAACTCCGTGGCGCCGGAGGTGTCGGCGATCTCACGGTAGGCGGAGACGTCGGCGTGGCCCGTCTTCTTGGCCCGGGCGTCGGCCTTGGCGCGGTCCCGCTGCTCCTGCATCAGGCGGCGGAAGCCGGCCTCGTCCACGGACAGGCCCTGCTCGGCGGCCATCTCCAGGGTGAGGTCGATCGGGAAGCCCCAGGTGTCGTGGAGCAGGAACGCCTTGTCGCCGGGCAGGACCGTGCCGCCGGCGGCCTTGGTCTCGGTGACGGCGGTGTCGAGGATGTTGGTGCCGCCCTTGAGGGCCTTGAGGAAGGCGGCCTCCTCGGCGAGGGCGACGGTCTCGATGCGCTTGCGGTCGGTCTCCAGCTCCGGGTACTGCTCGCCCATGGTCCGGATGACCGTGTCGACGAGCTCGCCGACGACCGGGCCCGAGGCGCCGAGCAGGCGCATGTTGCGGACGGCGCGGCGCATGATGCGGCGCAGGACGTAGCCGCGGCCCTCGTTGCCCGGGGTGACGCCGTCGCCGATGAGCATCACGGAGGTGCGCATGTGGTCGGCGACCACGCGCAGCGAGACGTCGCTCTCGTGGGCCTGCCCGTAGCGGACGCCCGTCAGCTCGGTGGCCTTGTCGATGACGACCTTCAGGGTGTCGGTCTCGTACATGTTCTGTACGCCCTGGAGGATCATCGCCAGGCGCTCCAGACCGAGGCCCGTGTCGATGTTCTTGCTCGGCAGGTCGCCGAGGATCTCGAAGTCGTCCTTGCCGGTGCCCTGGCCGCGCTCGTACTGCATGAAGACCAGATTCCAGATCTCCACGTACCGCTCGTCGTTGACGGCGGGGCCGCCCTCGGCGCCGAACTCCGGGCCGCGGTCGTAGTTGATCTCGGAGCACGGTCCGCAGGGGCCGGGGACGCCCATGGACCAGAAGTTGTCCTTCTTGCCCAGGCGCTGGATGCGCTCGGCGGGCACGCCGACGACGTTGCGCCAGATCTGCTCGGCCTCGTCGTCGTCCTGGTAGACGGTGATCCAGAGCCTCTCGGCCTCCAGACCGTACCCGCCGTGCTCGACCGGGCTGGTCAGCAGCTCCCAGGCGAGCTTGATGGCGCCTTCCTTGAAGTAGTCGCCGAAGGAGAAGTTGCCGCACATCTGGAAGAACGTGCCGTGGCGGGTGGTCTTGCCGACCTCTTCGATGTCCGGCGTGCGCACGCACTTCTGCACGCTGGAGGCGCGGGTGTACGGCGGCTTCTCCTCACCCAGGAAGTAGGGCTTGAACGGCACCATGCCGGCGTTGACCAGGAGCAGAGTCGGGTCGTCCGCGATGAGCGACGCCGAAGGGACGACGGTGTGCCCGCGCTCCTCGAAGAAGCTCAGCCAGCGGCGGCGGATTTCAGCCGACTCCATCAGTGGTCCTCATTCCGGTTGTTCGAGTGGTGGTGGGGATGGGGGTGGGGAGCGCCGTCGAGCGCCGCGGACCGGCGCGGCGCGGGGAGCGCCGGATCGTCGACCGGTGCCGCCAGACCGAGCGCCTCGCCCAGTTCCGCTTCGCGCTGGAGCATGCCCGCCCGGACGTCGAGCGCGAAGTCCTTGAGCCGGTGGCCGGCTTCGATCGCCTTGTCGGCGGCCTGCGCGGCGAGGCTCTCGGGGGTCAGCTGCTTCAGCTTGCGGTTGACCTTGGTGGTGGCCCACACACCGGCTGCGGCGCCGGCGGTGAACCAGAAAGCACGGCGGAACATCCCTGCGTCAGCCCTTCCGCTTGGTCCTGTTGCTGCGGGCCGACGGGACCGTACGGCCGACGATGACCGTGCGCCGGGACGGTCCGGCCGGCTTGTCGTCCTTGTTCCGGCTCATCGCCCGGCGTACGCCGTAGCCGAAGGCCGCGACCTTGACCAGCGGTCCGCCGAACGTCGAGGCGACCGTGGTGGAGAGCGCGGAGGCGTTGGACGTGACTTCCTGGACGTCCGACGCGATGGCGTCCACCCGGTCGAGCTGCGTCTGCGCGGCGCGGACGGTCACGGAGGCGTCCGCCAGCAGCGGGACCGCCTGCTCCGTCACCTCCGCCACGAGTTTGGTCGTCGCCCTGAGCGTCTGGGCCAGCCTCACCAGCACCACGGCCAGGAAGGAGACCAGGATCGCCCAGAAGACGGCCACCAGAATCCCGGCAACCTCTCCACCGGTCACTGCGCACCGCTCTCTGCTCGTCGATTCGTCGAACTCGGTCGAACTCGTCGCATGGATGCTTCGAAAGTCGTCCTCCGAGCCTATCGCGCCCGCGCTCGCTCCCCGTACCGCATTCCCCGTGGCCGCAGCGGGAGTCGATCGGTCCGATTGTACGGAGTGCGGTCACCTCGGTACGCTCCGTGTTCCATGTGTTCCATGCGACGGAGCAACCTCCCGGCCGAGCTGAACCGGTTCGTCGGACGCGACCGCGAACTCGCGGACCTCGCGGGGCTGCTGGCGGAGTTCCGGCTCGTCACGGTGGTCGGTGTGGGCGGGGTGGGCAAGACGCGGCTCGTGACGCACGCGGCCGCTGCGGTGGCCGCGGAGGCGAAACGCTCCTGCGACGGGGTCCGGCTCGCCGAGCTGGCGACGCTGCGCGACCCGGGGCTGCTGGAGTACGCGCTGGTCGAGGCGCTCGGGCTGACGGACCACACCTCCAGGCCGCCGCGGGAGGTG
Source organism: Streptomyces sp. NPDC051310 (assembly GCF_044455245.1). Classification (NCBI taxonomy): domain Bacteria; kingdom Bacillati; phylum Actinomycetota; class Actinomycetes; order Kitasatosporales; family Streptomycetaceae; genus Streptomyces; species Streptomyces sp. NPDC051310. The sequence continues at coordinate 64,329 of NZ_JBITEO010000030.1, read as the reverse complement.
CTCGTGGAGCACCTCGCGGATCGCCGGCTGCTGCTGGTCCTGGACGGCTTCGAGCACCTCGTGGAGGCATGCGCCCCGCTCGTACGGGAGTTGCTGCGCCGGGCACCGGGGCTGACGGTGCTGGCCGCCGGGCGCCGGCCGCTGCGGGTCCGCGGTGAGGCCGTGCTCCCGCTGACGCCGATGTCCGACGAGGACGCGGTGCGGCTGTTCCTGGACCGGGCGGCCGCGGCCGTGCCCGGCTTCCGCGCGGGCGGCCAGGACCCCGCGGCCGTACGGGAGCTGTGCCGGCGGCTCGACGGGATCCCGCTGGCGCTGGAGCTCGCGGCCGGACGGCTGCCGGCCCTCGGCCTGGACGGGCTGCTGCACCGGCTCGACGACCGCTTCCAGCTGCTCACCTGCGGAGACCGCGGCGAGCCGGAGCGCCACCGGACGCTGCGGCTCGCCATCGGCTGGAGCCATGAACTGTGCACGCCCGAGGAGCGGCTGCTGTGGGCGCGGCTGCCGGTCTTCGCCGGGCAGTTCGACCTGGAGGCCGTGGAGTACGTGTGCGGCGGGCCGGAGCTGCCGGCCGAGCGGGTGCTGGACGTGCTCGCCGAGTTGCTGGCGCAGTCCGTGGTGCTGCGGGAGGACACGGCGGCGGGCGTGCGGTACCGGATGCTGGACACGGTCCGGGCGTACGGCGCGGAGTGGCTGGCCGAGCTGGGCGACGAGGACCGGCTGCGGCGGCGGCACCGCGACTGGTACCTCGGCCTGGCCGCCTGGTGCGAGCTCGACTGGTTCGGCCCGAATCAGGCGGAGGTGGCGGCGTGCGCGGACAGCGCCCTGCCGAACCTGCGGGCCGCGCTGGAGCGGTGCCTGGACGAGCCGGAGGAGGCGCACCTGGCGCAGCACCTGGCGGGCACGCTCTGGTTCTACTGGGTGGGGTGCGGCCGCCTGGCGGAGGGCCGGCACTGGCTGGACCGGGCGGTGGTGCTGGAGTCGCCCGGGCACGACCGGGCGCGGCTGAAGGCACTGTGGGTGCTCGGGTACGTCGCGATCCTGCAGGGCGACAACACGGCGGCGGTCGCCGCGCTGTACGCGTGCGAGGAGGACGCGGCGCGGACGGGGGACGCGCTGGCCGCCGCGTACACCACCCACCGGATGGGCTGCCTGGCGCTGCTGTCCGACGAGATGCCACGCGCCGAGGTGCTGCTGGCCCGGGCGGTGTCGGCCTACCGCGAGCTGGGCGAGCTGAACAGCCAGGTGCTGATGGGCCGGGTCGAGCTGGCCATGGCGAAGGTGTTCCTGGGGGACCTGGAGGGCGCTGAGGCGCTCTGCGAGGAGGTCCGCGAGGTGTGCGAGGAGCGCGGCGAGCAGTGGACCCGCGCGTACGCGCTGTACGTGCTGGCCTATGCCGCCTGGACCCGTGAGGAGCACGGCGAGGCGCGGCGCCTGCTGGGCGAGTGCATCACCATCGACCACACCTTCCACGACCTGGTCGGTCTGGTGCTGGCGGTGGAGCTGCTGGCCCTCGTGACGGCGAGCGAGGGGGATCCCGCGGAGGCGGCGGTGCTGCAGGGCGCGGCCGCCCCGATGTGGGAGGCGGTGGGCCTTCCCCTGTTCGGTTCGGGCCACTTCGGCGCGCCGCGGGCGCTGTGCGAGCGGCGCGCGGTGGAGCTGCTGGGCGCGGAGCGCTTCCGGTCGTACGAGGCGGAGGGGCGGGCGCTGGCCCTGGACGCGGCGGTGGTCCGGGCCCTGTCGGGACGCCCGGCGCCGTCCGCGCGCCCGTCGGTGCGGGGGGTCCAGGCGTTGCGGCCGCCCCGGCGCCGGCCCGCCGCGTCGCCGGCGCCCCGCCCGGGTGAGGGCCAGGCCTGACGGCGGGCGCCGGGAGAACGCGGAAGCCCGCCGCCCCTCCGCCGGGGAGGCGGGGGAACGGCGGGCTGTCGACCGCGGTGGTGCTACGCCAGGGTCAGCGGGCGTAGTACTCGACGACCAGCTGCTCGTCGCAGATGACCGGGATCTCCTTGCGGTTCGGCTCGCGGTCCAGGCGGAAGGCCAGGGCCTTCAGGTTGACCTGGAGGTAGCGCGGGGTCTCGCCGTCGGGGGCGAAGCCACCCTCGCGCGCGACCTGGAAGAGGGTCTTGCTGCGGCTGCGCTCGCGGACCATCACGACGTCGTCGGGACGGACGCGGAACGACGGCTTGTCGACCTTCTGGCCGTTGACCTCGATGTGGCCGTGGACGACCATCTGGCGGGCCTGGTAGATGGTGCGGGCGATGCCCGAACGCAGGACCAGGGCGTCGAGACGGCGCTCGAGCTCGACGACCAGCGCCTCGCCCGTCTTGCCCTCGGCCTTCTTCGCGCGGTCGTAGGCGCGGGCCATCTGGCGCTCGCTGATGTCGTACTGGGCGCGCAGACGCTGCTTCTCGAGCAGACGGACCTTGTAGTCCGAGTTCTGCTTGCGGCCACGGCCGTGCTCACCCGGCGGGTACGGGCGGGCCTCGAAGTACTTGACAGCCTTCGGCGTCAGCGCGATGCCGAGCGCACGCGACTTCTTGACCTTGGGACGCGACTGGTTAGGCACGTTCTCCAGACCTCCGATATAGGTTAGGTTAGGCTTACCTTAATCAAGGAGATCGCATGTCGAGCCCTGGGAACACCACGCGCATCACAGACAGCAGCACAAAGAACGATGCTCCTGCTTCGCAGAGCATCGATGTGACGGAGGTCCGATCAGCTCATGGTCAGCCGCGTCCCAGCGGGCTTGAAATCGCCCGGATGCCGTCAGCAGCCGAGCGCACACGAACTCTCGTACAGAGTACATGCTCCGCGGTGCTCATCGTTCCCGGGGCCGAGGGCGCCCGCCCCGACCAGCTCGTCCCCGACGCCCGCACCGTGGGCGCGGACGGCGAGGTCTTCCTGCTCTTCCCGGCCGACGCCCCGCCCGTCCGCGCCGCCACCCACGCCCAGGACGACGAACTGCCCGCCGTCCTGGAGCTCACCGACGTCGCCCCGGTCGCCGTACCGCACCGCATCCGCGGCCGCGCCTGGGTCTCCGGCTGGCTCACCTGCGCGCCCGGCATCGCCGCACCCGGCCTGATGATGCTGCGGCTGGAGGTCGGCGAGGTGTACGTCGACGACCTGTGGGGCGACGCGGCGGTCGACCCGGAGGACTTCACGCGCGCCCGGCCGGACCCGCTCGCCGCGTACGAGACCGATCTGCTCCAGCACCTGGCCGCCGCCCACGACGACCACCTCCAGGCGCTGGCCTCCCTGCTCGGCCACCGCGCCGGCGGCCCGTCCGCCGTGCGCCGGGTGGTGCCGCTGGCGCTGGACCGGTTCGGGCTGCGCGTGCGGTGCCGGGACGCGGCGGGGCGCTCCTTCGACGCGCGCTTCGACTTCCCCGAGCCCGTGCGGGACATGCCGGGCCTGCGCCGCGCCATGCACACGCTCTTCGAGGCGGCGGCGCACGACTGACTACGCGCCGCCTTCGCCCCGCAGCCGCTCGCGCACCTTCTCCACCACGTCCGCGTACCGCGCCTCCGCGCCGTACCGGGTCGGCTCGTAGTACCGCTTGCCGTGGATCGCGTCGGGCGCGTACTGCTGGGCGGCGATGCCGCCCGGGACGTCGTGCGGGTAGACGTACCCCTGGGCGTGGCCCAGCTTGGCGGCGCCCTTGTAGTGACCGTCCCGCAGGTGCGGCGGAACCGGTCCCGCCAGCCCGCCGCGGACGTCCGCCCGGGCGGCGGCTATCGCGGTGGTCGCGGTGTTCGACTTCGGCGCCAGCGCGAGGGCGATGGTGACGTGGCTGAGGGTCAGCGCCGCCTCCGGAAAACCGATCATGGCGACCGCCTGTGCCCCGGCGACGGCCAGCGGCAGCGCCGCCGGGTCCGCCAGCCCGATGTCCTCGCTCGCCGAGATCATCAGCCGCCGGGCGATGAACCGCGGGTCCTCCCCCGCCTCGATCATCCGCGCCAGATAGTGCAGCGCCGCGTCCACGTCCGAGCCGCGGATCGACTTGATCAGCGCGCTCGCCACGTCGTAGTGCTGGTCGCCGTCCCGGTCGTACTTCACCGCCGCCCGGTCGACCGTCTCCTCCAGGGTGGCCAGGGTGATGTCCGGCTCCCCCTTCGCGAGGGCCGCCCCGGCCGCCGCCTCCAGCGCGGTCAGGGCCCGGCGGGCGTCACCGCCCGCGATCCGCAGCAGATGCGCCTCGGCGTCGTCCGGCAGCGTCACCGCGCCGCCCAGACCGCGCTCCTCCGTGAGCGCCCGCCGCAGCAGTCCGCTCACGTCCTCGTCGGTGAGCGGCTCCAGCGTCAGCAGCAGGGAGCGGGACAGCAGCGGGGAGATGACCGAGAAATAGGGGTTCTCGGTGGTCGCCGCGATCAGCGTCACCCACCGGTTCTCCACCGCCGGCAGCAGCGAGTCCTGCTGGGCCTTGCTGAAGCGGTGGATCTCGTCCAGGAAGAGGACGGTCTCCTTGCCGAAGCCTCCGGCGGCGCGCCGGGCGCCGTCGATGACCGCCCGCACCTCCTTGACGCCGGCCGTGATCGCCGACAGCTCCACGAACCGCTTGTTGGTCGCCTTGGAGACCACGTACGCCAGGGTCGTCTTGCCGGTGCCGGGCGGGCCCCACAGGATCACGGACGAGGCGCCGGCCGGGCCGCCCGCGCCCTCGCCGACCAGCCTGCGCAGCGGTGACCCGGGCTTCAGCAGGTGCTGCTGGCCGACGACTTCGTCCAGGGTGCGCGGGCGCATCCGGACCGCCAGCGGACTGCTGGACGGGTCCTTCTCCTGGCGTTCCTCTGCTGCGGCGGTGAAAAGGTCGGGCTCCACATCCAGAAGCCTATGTCAGCCCACCGACAGTCCCGGCGGGGCCGGTCGCCCGGCCCTCAGCCGGTCCAGAAGTCCCACCAGCGGGTGAGGACCAGCATCCCGATGATCCCGATGTGCAGGACCGGCAGCACCCAGGTGAACTCGTCGAAGAAGCTCCGCAGCGCCCGCGGCGCAGGCAGCAGGCCGCCGCACACGTTGTGCGAGGTGACGTACCAGAACATCACGATGGTGGCGACCCAGGCCAGGCTGCACCACAGGCACAGCGAGTTGATCTCGTACAGCGACTGGTACATGAGCCACATGCAGAAGCCGACGCCGAACAGGGTGCCCGCGTTCAGGCCGAGCCAGTACCAGCGGCGGTAGCGCGCGCCCGCCAGCAGACCGACGCCGATGGCGATCACCATGCCGTACGTGACCAGGCCCAGCATCGGGTTGGGGAACCCGAAGACGGCGGCCTGTTCGCTCTTCATGATGTTGCCGCAGGAGACGATGGGGTTCAGGCTGCAGCCCGGCGTGAAGTTCGGGTCCTCCAGCAGCTTGAACTTGTCGAGGGTGATCACCCAGGCCGCGAGCAGCCCCGCCGCGCCCGTGACCACCAGCATCCACGCGAACGCCCGGCTCGCTCCCGTACCCGTGCCGGGGTCCGAGGACACGTCGTCAGCCGTCGCAGTCGTCATATCGCCGTTCCTCGTTCGGGGGCCGGTGGGGCAGTGGTCATTTTGCCGCACGGGGGAGGCTGTCCGCCGTTCGGTGGACATAAGGAAGGCGAGGACCGGCCACATCCGGTCCTCGCCCCTGCCTCGTGCGGATCAGGCGTAGCGGGTCTGGAGCACCTGGACGATCTCGTCCACGGCCACCGCCTGCTGCTCGCCGGTCTCCATGTCCTTGAGCTGCACCACGCCGTCGGCGAGGTCTCGCTCGCCCGCCACGACGGCGTACCGCGCGCCGGACCGGTTGGCGTTCTTCATGGCGCCCTTGAGGCCCCGGCCGCCGAAGGAGAAGTCCGCCGCGACACCCGCCCGGCGCAGCTCGGTGACGATGCCGAACAGGACCCGGCGCGCCTCCTCGCCCAGCGGCACGGCGTACACGCTGGTGGGGGCCGGCAGGTCCAGGCCGATGCCCTCCGCCTCCAGCGCCAGGACCGTGCGGTCGACGCCGAGCGCCCAGCCGACGGACGGCAGCGCGGGACCGCCGATCATCTCGGACAGGCCGTCGTAGCGGCCCCCGCCGCCCACCGCGGACTGCGAGCCCAGGCCGTCGTGGACGAACTCGAAGGTCGTCCGCGTGTAGTAGTCCAGGCCGCGGACCAGCTTCTCGTCGTCCTCGAAGGCGACGCCCGCCGCGGTCAGCAGCGCGCGCACCTCCTCGTGGTAGGCCTTGCACGCGTCGCACAGGTAGTCGCGCAGCAGCGGCGCGCCCCCGAGCTGCTTCTGCACCTCGGCGCGCTTGTCGTCGAGGACGCGCAGGGGGTTGATCTCGGCGCGGCGGCGGGTGTCCTCGTCGAGGTCGAGGCCGCGCAGGAAGCCCTGGAGGGCGTCGCGGTAGACGGGGCGGCACTCCTTGTCGCCGAGCGAGTTCAGCAGGATGCGGAATTCGCTCAGGCCGAGGGAGCGGTACGCCTGGTCGGCCAGGATGATCAGCTCGGCGTCGAGGGCCGGGTCCTCCGCTCCGATGGCCTCGGCGCCGACCTGCGAGAAGTGCCTGTAGCGGCCCTTCTGCGGGCGCTCGTAGCGGTAGTACGAACCCGAGTACCAGAGCTTGACGGGCAGGTTGCCGGACTTGTGGAGGTTGGCCTCCAGCGCCGCGCGCAGCACGGACGCGGTGCCCTCGGGACGCAGGGCGAGCTTGTCGCCGCCCTTGGTCTCGAAGGCGTACATCTCCTTGGTGACGATGTCGGTGGACTCACCGACACCGCGCGCGAACAGCTCGACGTTCTCGAAGCCGGGGGTCTCGACGTATCCGTAGCCGGAGTTCCTCAGCGGCGCGGCGATGGCCTCGCGCACCGCCAGGTAGGTCGCGGAGTCCGGCGGGAGCAGGTCGTACGTGCCCTTGGGGGCCTGGAAAGTACTCACGGAAGTCTCTCGTCACATTCCTCGTCGGGGAGCGTCGCTGGCGCTCCCCGTCTGACGGCCGGCGGCCACCTCCCGCAGGAAGGGGTTGGTGGCGCGCTCGCGGCCGATGGTGGTCTGGGGGCCGTGGCCGGACAGCACCACGGTCGAGTCGTCGAGCGGCAGGCACACGCGGGCCAGCGACGCGAGCATCTCGTCCATGTCACCGCCGGGCAGGTCGGTGCGTCCGATGGAGCCGGCGAAGAGCAGATCGCCCGAGAAGAAGACCGGCGGGATGTCCGCCGCCTCGGGCATCGCGAAGGTCACCGACCCCTTGGTATGGCCCGGCGCGTGCGCGACAGAGAACTCCAGACCCGCGAGCTTCAGCTTCGCCCCGTCGGTGAGCTCGTGGACGTCGTCCGGCTCCCCCACGGTCAGCTCGCCCATGAGGGGCATCCCGATGGAACGGCCGAGGGCCTTCTCCGGGTCGCTCATCATGTACCGGTCGGCGGGGTGGATCCACGCGGGTACGTCATGGGCGCCGCAGACGGGGACGACGGAGGCGACGTGGTCGATGTGGCCGTGGGTGAGCACGACGGCGACGGGCTTCAGCCGATGCTTCCTGAGCGTCTCCTCGACTCCCTGGGTGGCCTGGTGGCCCGGGTCGATGATCACGCACTCCTCGCCGGCGGCGGGGGCGACCACGTAGCAGTTGGTCCCCCAGGCCCCGGCGGGGAACCCGGCAATGAGCACGATCGTCCTTAAAAGTCGTCCGGCGGAATGTCTGCAGGAGGAATGGCAGCAGATCAGAGCCTACCGGCGCTGCGTGTTCCACAGCCAACCCGTATACGGTACGGGCACACTCCGCCAGGACAGGTACGGACGACCGACAAGGAGAAGACCCGGTGGTCACCAGCGATCAGCGGCGGCGCCAGCTCGCCAGGGAGAAGTACGAGCGGCAGCTGCAGCGCCGCGAGGAGGCCCGTAAGAAGGCCAAGCGCCGCAACGCGATCATCGCCGCCGCGCTCGCCGTGGTGCTGGCCGCGGGCGCCGCCGCGTACGCCTCGGTCGGGCTCTCCGACGGGGACACCAGGAGCGACGGTGCGACGGCCTCGGACACCCCCTCGCCCGCGAAGAGCGAATCGGCCGAGCCGAAGATGGCGATCGACGCCAAGGCGAAGTACACGATGGCGCTGACGATGAACCACGGCAAGGTCGAGGTCGCGATGGACGCGGCCAGGACACCCCGCACGGTGAACTCGTTCAAGCACCTCGCGGACAAGAAGTACTTCGACGGGACCAAGTGCCACCGGCTCACCACGCAGGGCATCTTCGTGCTCCAGTGCGGCGACCCGACGGGCAACGGCACGGGCGGGCCCGGCTACACCATCCCGGACGAGAACCTGAACGCCCTGGGCAAGGCCGGCGCGGACGGCGCCGTGACCTTCCCCGCCGGCACCGTGGCGATGGCCAACACCGGTCAGCCGGGCAGTGGCGGCAGCCAGTTCTTCCTGGTCTACAAGGACACCAAGCTGCCTCCGCAGTACACCCCCTTCGGCACCATGGACGCCGCCGGCCTGAAGGCGGTCCAGGAGATCGCCGCGGGCGGGGTCGAGGGCGGCGCCACGGACGGCGCGCCCAAGAAGGCCGTCACCATCGAGAAGGCCACCGTCACCAAGGCGTGAGGCCGGGCCGGGCGTACCGTCCGGCCCAGGGCCCGGCCGCGGCGTGAACTGACGGATTTCGGTCGCGCTGAGTGCGGACAGCCGGGCGGCCGGTCGCCTAGATTGGCGTTGTGCAGCGCGGGTCGAAACGCGCTGTGGAGGGCGGGCGAGGCCCGCCGGGAAACTGTGGACGATGCCCAGGGGGCAAACCCCTCGCGCGGCATCATGTGGAGGAGGCGCTGTGAGCAGCGACCCGTGGGGCCGCGTCGACGAGACGGGCACCGTGTACGTGCGTACAGCCGACGGCGAGCAGGTCGTCGGATCGTGGCAGGCCGGATCTCCCGAGGAGGCACTGGCCTACTTCGAGCGCAAGTACGAGGGCTTGGTGGTCGAGATCGGCCTCCTCGAGAAGCGGGTGAAGACCACCGACCTGTCGGCCAAGGACGCGATGGCCGCGATCGACCACATCCGCCACCAGGTCGACGAGCACCACGTCGTCGGCGACCTCGAGGCGCTGCGCAAGCGGCTCGACAAGCTGGTCGAGACGGTCGAGGCGCGCCGCGAGGAGCGCAAGGCGCAGAAGGCCCGCCAGACCGACGAGGCGCGCAAGGCCAAGGAGGCGCTGGTCACCGAGGCCGAGGAGCTGGCGCAGAGCGAGCAGTGGCGGGCCGCGGGTGAGCGGCTGCGGGCGCTGGTGGACACCTGGAAGGGCCTGCCGCGGCTCGACCGGAAGTCCGACGACGAGCTGTGGCACCGCTTCTCGCACGCCCGCTCGGCGTTCTCCAAGCGGCGCAAGGCCCACTTCGCCTCGCTGGACGCGCAGCGCGAGGAGGCCCGCAAGGCCAAGGAGAGGCTGGTCGCCGAGGCCGAGGCGCTCTCCGGCTCCACCGACTGGGGGGTCACGGCCGCCCGGTACCGCGAGCTGATGGCGGAGTGGAAGGCGGCGGGCCGTGCGCAGCGCGAGCACGAGGACGAGCTGTGGAACCGCTTCCGCGGTGCGCAGGACGTCTTCTTCGCGGCGCGCAGCGAGGTCTTCGCGGAGCGGGACGCCGAGCAGGCGGAGAACCTCAAGCTGAAGGAGGAGCTCGCCGGCGAGGCCGAGAAGCTGCTCCCGGTGACGGACCTGAAGGCGGCCCGCGCCGCCTTCCGGACCATCAATGAGCGCTGGGAGGCCATCGGCCACGTCCCGCGCGACGCCCGGTCGAAGGTCGAGGGCCGGATGCACGCCGTGGAGCGGGCCATCCAGGAGGCCGAAGAGGCCGAGTGGCGGCGGACGAACCCGGAGGCCCGCGCGCGTGCGGAGGGTCTGACGGGGCAGCTCCAGGACGCGGTCGACAAGCTGAAGAAGCAGATCGACGCGGCCCGGGCGGCGGGCAACGACGCCAAGGCGGACAAGCTGACGCGTGAGCTCGAGGGCCGTCAGGCGCTGCTGGACCAGGCGCTGAAGGGCCTGCAGGAGTTCGGCGGCTGAGGCGCGCGGTACCTCCATGAGGAAGGGCCTCCCCACGGCGGGGAGGCCCTTCTTCGTGCCGGCTGTCCGCCGTTACGGCCGGCGGGCCGAGGTCACGCGGTAGACGTCGTACACGCCCTCGACGCCCCGCACGGCCTTGAGGACGTGGCCCAGATGCTTGGGGTCGCCCATCTCGAAGGTGAAGCGCGAGGTGGCCACCCGGTCGCGGGAGGTCTGGACGGCCGCCGACAGGATGTTGACGTGCTGGTCGGACAGGACTCGGGTGACGTCCGACAGGAGCCGGGAGCGGTCCAGCGCCTCGACCTGGATGGCGACCAGGAAGACCGAGGACTGGGTGGGCGCCCACTCGACGTCGAGGATCCGCTCGGGCTGCTGCGACAGCGAGTCCACGTTGACGCAGTCGGCGCGGTGAACCGATACGCCGCTGCCGCGGGTGACGAAGCCGATGATCGGGTCGCCCGGCACCGGGGTGCAGCAGCGGGCGAGCTTGACCCAGACGTCCTCGACGCCCTTGACGACCACACCCGGGTCGGCCTTGGCGCGGCGCTTGGCGCGGCCCCGGCTCGGCGGGGCCGACTCGGCGATGTCCTCGCTGGCGGCCTCCTCGCCGCCGAGGGCCTGCACCAGCTTCTGCACGACGCCCTGGGCGGCGACATGGCCTTCGCCTATGGCGGCGTACAGCGACGAGATGTCGGGGTAGCGCATCTCGTGCGCCAGCGTGACCAGCGAGTCACCGGTGAGGATGCGCTGGATCGGCAGGTTCTGCTTGCGCATGGCGCGCGCGATGGCGTCCTTGCCCTGCTCGATGGCCTCGTCGCGGCGCTCCTTGGAGAACCAGGCGCGGATCTTGTTGCGGGCACGCGGCGACTTGACGAAGCCGAGCCAGTCGCGGGACGGGCCCGCGCCGGCGGCCTTGGAGGTGAAGACCTCCACCAGGTCGCCGTTGTCGAGGGTCGATTCGAGCGGCACGAGCCGGCCGTTGACCCGGGCTCCTATCGTGCGGTGGCCCACCTCGGTGTGGACGGCGTACGCGAAGTCGACGGGGGTGGCACCTGCGGGCAGCGCTATGACGTCACCCTTGGGGGTGAAGACGAAGACCTCGTTGCGGGAGAGGTCGAAGCGCAGCGACTCGAGGAACTCGCTGGGGTCCTCGGTCTCCTTCTGCCAGTCGAGCAGCTGGCGCAGCCACGCCATGTCGTTGATGTGGTCGTCCTTGCCGGCCTTCTTCGGCACATCGGTGCGCACCTTGGAGGCGCCGGCGACCGCCTCCTGCTTGTACTTCCAGTGGGCGGCGATGCCGTACTCGGCGCGGCGGTGCATGTCGAAGGTGCGGATCTGCAGCTCGACGGGCTTGCCGTTGGGGCCGATGACCGTCGTGTGCAGTGACTGGTACATGTTGAACTTCGGCATCGCGATGTAGTCCTTGAACCGGCCGGGGACCGGGTTCCATCGCGCGTGGACGGTGCCGAGGGCGGCGTAGCAGTCGCGGACCGTGTCGACCAGGACGCGGATGCCCACCAGGTCGTAGATCTCCGCGAAGTCCCGGCCGCGGACGATCATCTTCTGGTAGACGCTGTAGTAGTGCTTCGGGCGTCCGGTGACGGTGGCCTTGATGCGGGCGGCGCGCAGGTCGGCCTGGACCTCGTCGGTCACTATCGCGAGGTACTCGTCCCGCTTGGGGGCGCGCTCGGCGACGAGGCGGACGATCTCGTCGTACATCTTGGGATAGAGGATCGCGAAGGCGAGGTCCTCCAGCTCCCACTTGATGGTGTTCATGCCCAGGCGGTGGGCGAGCGGCGCGTAGATCTCGAGGGTCTCGCGGGCCTTCTTCTCCTGCTTCTCCCGCTTGAGGTAGCGCATGGTGCGCATGTTGTGCAGGCGGTCGGCGAGCTTGATGACCAGGACGCGCGGGTCCTTGGCCATGGCGACGACCATCTTGCGGACGGTCTCGGCCTGCGCGGCCTCGCCGAACTTGACCTTGTCGAGCTTGGTGACGCCGTCGACGAGGAGGGCGACCTGGTCGCCGAAGTCCTTGCGCAGCTGCTCCAGGCCGTACTCGGTGTCCTCGACCGTGTCGTGCAGGAGGCCCGCCATCAGCGTGGCCGGGTCCATGCCGAGCTCGGCGAGGATGGTGGTGACGGCGAGCGGGTGCGTGATGTACGGGTCGCCGCTCTTGCGCTTCTGGCCGCGGTGCCAGCGCTCGGCGACCTGGTAGGCGCGCTCGATCTGGCGGAGGGTCGCGGTCTCGATCTTGGGGTCGTTGCTGCGGACGATGCGCAGCAGGGGTTCGAGGACCGGGTTGTACGGGGACGACCGCTGCACTCCGAGCCGGGCGAGGCGGGCGCGCACGCGGTTGGAGGAGCCGCCGGAGCGGGCGGCGGAGGGCGGCGTGGGCTTCGGGGCCGAGACGGGCGTCGGGCCGGTCGCGCGCTGTGGCGCCGCCGGCTTGGCCGTACCCTCCGCGGGCTTGTTCTGGGGCGTGGCTGGGGCCGCCGCGGCCTGGTCGGCCCGCTGGTCGGGTTTCGCGGCGGAGAGTGGCTGGGCCTCGTCTGGCAAGAGCGCTCCTCGTGCGGGTCCGGGTCCCCCGGTCGAGCCCGGACACCCATGGTATCGACCCGGGCGGGCCGGTGCTCACGAGCCCGTACCGCACGACGACGGCGGGGGGGGGGGGGGGGGGGGGGGGGGGGGGCGGCCGGCCGGGGGGGGGGGGGGGCGGGGGCGCGCGGCGGGGGGCCCCGGCCCCCCCCCCCCCCCCCCCGGCCGCGGGGGGGCGGGCGGGGGGCCCCCCCCCCCCCCCCCCCCCGGCGATGTCGCGCCTGGTCAGAGCGTGATCAGGGCCTCCAGCGGAGCGCCGCGCAGAGCGGGCTCCAGGCGGGCCCGGCCGCCGAGGAAACCGAGTTCCATGAGGACCGCGACACCCGCGACCTCGGCGCCGGCCCGCCGGATGAGTTCCAGCGAGGCCTCGGCGGTGCCGCCGGTGGCCAGGACGTCGTCGATGACCATGACGCGGTCACCGGCGGCCAGGTCCTCGGCGTGCACCTCGATCTCGGCGGAGCCGTACTCCAGGTCGTACGCCTGGCTCAGGGTGGCGCCGGGGAGCTTGCCCGCCTTGCGTACCGGGATGAAGCCCAGCTCCGCGGTGACGGCGACCGGTGCGGCGAGGATGAACCCGCGCGCCTCCAGGCCGACGATCTTCGTCGCGCCGCTGCGGAGGCACAGCTCGGCCAGCGCGCCGGTGAGCGCGTGGAACGCCTGCGGGTCCGCGAGGAGCGGGGTGATGTCCTTGAACACCACGCCCGGCTTGGGATAGTCCGGGACGTCCCGGATGCGGCTGAGCAGCAGCTCCTGGGTGCTGACGGCGGTCACCGGCGCTTCCCCCGGCCCCGGGTGGGCTGGCGGCGCTGGCCGACGACGGCACCGGCGGGGGTGACGTCCTCGGGACCGCCGTCGTGGGCGCCGTCCGTGTCCTCGGTGCCGTCCGCGCCCTCGGGGGATTCGCCCCGGGTGGCCGCGGCGGCCCGCTTGGCGAGGACGCGCTTCTTCAGGGCCTTCATCTGCGGGTCGCGTTCCTTGAGGTCGGCGACGAGCGGCGTGGCGATGAAGATCGAGGAGTACGCACCGGCGGCGAGGCCGACGAAGAGCGACAGCGAGATGTCGTTCAGCATGCCGGCGCCGAGCACGCCGCCGCCGATGAAGAGCAGGCCGGCGACCGGCAGCAGCGCCACGACGGTGGTGTTGATGGAGCGCACCAGGGTGCTGTTGAGGCTGCGGTTGGCGATCTCGCTGTAGGTCCAGCGGGTCTGCTTGGTGATGTCCTTCGAGCCCTCCTTGAGACCGTCGAAGACGACGACGGTGTCGTAGAGGGAGTAACCGAGGATCGTGAGCAGACCGATCACGGTACCGGGGGTGACCTCGAAGCCCACCAGGGCGTAGATGCCGACGGTGATCGTGAGGTCGTGGATCAGGGCGATCAGCGCGGCGAGGGCCATGCGCCACTCGAAGGCGATGGCGAGGTAGATCACCACGAGGATCATGAAGACGCCGAGGCCGGTCCACGCCTTGTTGGCGATCTGCTCGCCCCAGCTGGGTCCGACGAGCTCGGCGTTGAGCTTGTCCTCCGAGACCTTCAGGTCGTCGGCCAGGGCGGTCTTGATCTTGTCCGCCTGGGCGGTGTCCACATCGCTGATCTGGATGCGGAGCCCGCCGGTGCCCAGCTCCTGGACGATCGGGATGTGCCCGGAGACCTCTTCGGCGACCTCGCGGGCCTCGGTCACGGACACCGCGGTCCTGGGCGTCGTGATGACCACGCCGCCCTTGAACTCGATGCCCATGTTGAGGCCCTGCACCATCAGGCCCGCGACGGCCGTGATGGTGATCAGGATGGAGATGCCGTACCAGATCATGCGCTTGCCGACGAAGTCGTAGCCGACCTCACCGCGGTACAGGCGGGCGCCGATGCTGCCGAGTCGTGACATCTCACGCCTCCTTCGGGTCGATGGTCGGGGCGGCGGCGCGGCGCGAGCGGCGCAGCGGCGGCTTGGCTCCGAGCCGCTTCGGGTCCAGACCCGACCACGGGTGGCCACTGCCGAAGAACTTCGTACGGGCGAACAGCGTCATCAGCGGCTTGGTGAAGAGGAACACCACGACGACGTCGAGCAGGGTCGTCAGGCCGAGCGTGAACGCGAAGCCCTGCACCTTGCCGACGGTGACGATGAACAGCACCGCGGCGGCGAGGAACGAAACGAAGTCGGAGACGAGGATGGTGCGCCGGGCACGCGGCCAGGCACGCTCGACGGCCGGGCGGAGCGTACGGCCTTCCCGGATCTCGTCACGGACGCGTTCGAAGTACACGATGAACGAGTCCGCGGTGATGCCGATGGCGACGATGGCACCGCACACGGCCGGCAGGTTCAGCGCGAAGCCGATGGCCGGGCCGAGCAGGGACATCAGCGCGTAGGTGAGGATCGCCGAGGCGAGGAGGCTGAGGAGGGCGATCACCGACAGGCCCCGGTAGTACACGACCAGGTAGATCACGACGAGGGCGAGGCCGATGGCACCGGCGATCAGACCGGCCTTGAGCTGCTCGCCGCCGAGCGCGGCGGTGACGGTGGTGACGCTCTCCTCGACGAACGACAGGGGCAGCGCACCGTAGGACAGGATGTTGGCCAGGTCGGTGGCGGAGTCCTGGTTGAAGCTGCCGGAGATCTCGGCGCTGCCGCCGCCGATCGCGCTGCTGACGGACGGGGCGGAGACCACCTGGCCGTCGAGCATGATCGCGAACTGGTTCTGCGGCGGGGCCTGCGAGGCGAGCTTGCCGGTGGTCTGGGCGAACTTCTTGGTGCCCTTGTCGGTGAAGCCGAGCTGGACGATCCACATGCCGCGCTGCGGGTCGAGGACGGCCTTGGCCTCGTCGACGTCGGTGCCCTCGACCTCGGACGGGCCGAGGATGTACTTGGCGTCGCCCTCGCTGCCGCAGGCCACGGTGGGCTTGGCGGGGTCGGCGTTGCGCGCCGGGTTGGGCACCTCCTTGGTGCCCTTCTTCGGGGTGCAGTCGAGCGCGGCGAACTGCTTGTCCAGGGCGGCGGTGCCCGGGTCGGCGGGACCGCTCGGCACGGGGGCGGTCGGGCTCGGCCGGGTGCCGGGCTTGCCGGAGGCGCCGTCCGAAGGCGTGGGCGCCTTCTTCAGCGCGTCGGTGACGGCACGGCCCTGGGTCGTGGCGCCCGGCGTGGGCGTGGCCTTCCCGCTGGGGCTCGCCTTGCCGCTGGGCGTGGCGCTCGGCGTGCTGTCGGCCGACGGGTCGGGCAGCGGCGTGTTGCCCGAGACCGCGACCACGGGCCGGAAGTACAGCTGGGCGGTGGTGCCGACCTGCTCACGGGCCTGCTCGGAGTTCGTCGCCTTGGGGATGTTGACGATGATGTGCCGGTTGCCCTGCTGCTGGACCTCGGACTCCGAGACACCCAGACCGTTGACGCGGCGCTCGATGATGCCGATCGCGGTCTGCATGTTGGTGTTGTTGATCGAGTCCGGCTTGCCCGGCTGGTTCTCGGCCCTGAGCGTGATGCTCGTACCGCCGGCGAGGTCGATGCCCAG
Source organism: Streptomyces sp. NPDC051310 (assembly GCF_044455245.1). Taxonomy (NCBI): domain Bacteria; kingdom Bacillati; phylum Actinomycetota; class Actinomycetes; order Kitasatosporales; family Streptomycetaceae; genus Streptomyces; species Streptomyces sp. NPDC051310. The sequence goes on along the minus strand of NZ_JBITEO010000030.1, from coordinate 48,241 downwards.
GCGCGGGGTGAGGTCCCCGGTCGCGAACATGCCGCCGACGAGGGCGCCCATGACGACCAGGATCAAGGCCAGGGCGCGCCCCGGCCTGCCCTGGCCCCCCGTCGCCGGCCCTCTGCCCTTCTTGGGTGCTGCCACCTTCTCGTTTCTCCCTGTCCAACCGCCATGCGCCGGGTGAGCGCCGTGGCGGCCACGAAGTGGTGTGGGGATTGCCCCGCGTGTGTCGGCACGGACGCGCGGACCGCGGTACGCCGCCCGGCGGCGTCACGCGGTCCCCGGATGATGCCTTACTTCGCGTCGGTGTCGCCGTCGGTCTTGTCGTCGGTCTTCGCGTCGCGCCGGCTCTCCTCGGCGTCCTTCTTGCCCAGGTCGATCTTGTCACCCTCGGCGGCCTCGGCCTGCGCGGCCTCGGTCAGCGACGAGGCGTCGTCCGGGACGACGGGGGTGTCGGTCTTGAGCTCGGTGTCGCCGTGGACGATGCGGTTGTACTCGTCGTCATCGAGCACGGCACCGACCGCGTTCTTGGCGTAGACGGCGTGGACGCCCGGGGCGACCTCCAGGAGGACCGTGTCCTCGCCGACCTCCTTGACGGTGGCGTACATCCCCCCGATCGTCCGCACGCCGGTGCCGGGCTGCATCTGGTTGCGCATTTCGACCGCCTGCTGCTGCTTCTTCTTGGCAGAGCGGGTCATCAGGAACATGGCCCCGATGAGGACGATGAACGGGAGGAGGGTCATGATGCTCACGGGACGACAAATCCTTCACACGGTCGCGGTGCACCGCGGCCTGATCTTCGGGGGTGGGCACGCCGACCGAAGGGTCGGCATCGGCGGAGTCTAGGCGAGTCCGCATCGATGGAACAACGCCCAGCATGGCACCGTGGTTCCTGCCCCGGCGACTGACGCCGCCGTCACGCCCCGAACAAGCCCTGTTGTCCGCTGCCCGGGCCTTTGGCCTGCGGCGGTACCAGGCCGAGGTGGGTCCAGGCGGCGGGGGTGGCGACCCTCCCCCGGGGCGTGCGGGCCAGCAGACCCTCCCGGACGAGGAACGGCTCGGCGACCTCCTCGACCGTCTCGCGCTCCTCGCCGACGGCCACGGCGAGCGTGGACAGTCCGACCGGGCCGCCACCGAAGAGCTTGAGCAGCGCCTCCAGCACCGCGCGGTCCAGGCGGTCCAGGCCGCGGCCGTCCACCTCGTACACCTGCAGGGCGGTGGCCGCGATCCGGCGCGTGATCACGCCGTCGGCCTTGACCTGGGCGTAGTCGCGGACGCGGCGCAACAGCCGGTTGGCGATACGGGGCGTACCGCGGGAGCGCCCGGCGATCTCGGCGGCGCCGTCGGTGTCGATCTCGACGTCGAGCAGCTGGGCGGAGCGGTGGATGACGCGCTCCAGCTCGGCCGGGGCGTAGAACTCCATGTGGGCGGTGAAGCCGAAGCGGTCGCGCAGCGGGGGCGGCAGCAGGCCGGCCCGGGTGGTGGCGCCGACCAGGGTGAAGGGCGGCAGCTCCAGCGGGATGGCGGTGGCGCCGGGGCCCTTGCCGACGATGACGTCGACGCGGAAGTCCTCCATCGCCATGTAGAGCATCTCCTCGGCGGGCCGGGACATCCGGTGGATCTCGTCGAGGAAGAGGACTTCCCCCTCCTGGAGGGAGGAGAGGATCGCGGCGAGATCTCCGGCGTGCTGGATGGCGGGGCCGGAGGTGATCCGGATGGGAGCGCCCATCTCCGCGGCGATGATCATGGAGAGGGTGGTCTTGCCGAGGCCGGGGGCGCCGGACAGCAGGACGTGGTCGGCGGTGGCGCCGCGGGCGAGGGCGGCCTTGAGCACCAGGTCGAGCTGCTCGCGCACCCGCTCCTGGCCCACGAACTCGTCCAGCGACTTGGGGCGCAGCGCGGCTTCGACGGCCTGGTCCTCGCCGTCGGCGGAGGCGCCGACCAGTCGCTCGCCGGCGGTGTCGTCGCTGGTGGGTGCGGTGTCGTCCCAGTTCACAGTGGATTGCCTCTTGCCTCGTGCCTCGGGGGCGGCGGTACGGGTCAGCGGGTGCGGTTCAGGGTCTGCAGGGCGGCCTTGAGGAGCTGCCCGATCGGCGGCTCGCCGCCGGCCGCCTCGGCCTGGGGGGTCACCGCGGCGACGGCCTCGTCGGCCTCGCGGGTGGCGTAGCCGAGGCCGAGCAGCGCGGCGTGCAGCTGGTCGCGCCAGGAGGCGGTGACCGCCGAGCCGACGGCGGGGGCCGCGCCCGTCGGTGCGCCGAGCCGGTCCTTGAGCTCCAGCAGCAGCTTCTGCGCGCCCTTCTTGCCGATGCCGGGCACGGCGGTGAGCGCCTTCTCGTCACCGGAGGCCACCGCGGCGCGCAGTGCGTCGGGGGAGTGCACGGCGAGCATGGCCTGGGCCAGGCGGGGGCCGACGCCGCTCGCGGTCTGGAGCAGCTCGAAGACCTGCCGCTCGTCGTCGTCGGCGAAGCCGTACAGCGTGAGCGAGTCCTCCCGGACCACCAACGAGGTGGCGAGGCGGGCTTCCTGACCCACCCTCAGACCGGACAGGGTGTCGGGGGTGCACTGGACGGCCATGCCGATGCCGCCGACCTCGATCACGGCCGTGGTCGGGGCGAGGGCGGCGACGGGGCCGCTCACGAAGGCGATCATGCGGTACGGCCTTTCATGGCTCGATGGGCGGCGACGGCTTGCTGGAGCCGGTTCTGGGCGGGGGCCCGCCAGATGTGGCAGATGGCGAGGGCCAGGGCGTCGGCGGCGTCGGCCGGCCTGGGCGGGGCGTCCAGCCGCAGGAGCCGGGTGACCATGGCGCCGACCTGCGCCTTGTCGGCACGACCGCTGCCGGTGACGGCGGCCTTGACCTCGCTGGGGGTGTGCAGGGCGACGGGCAGTCCGCGGCGGGAGGCGCACAGGATGGCGACGGCGCTGGCCTGGGCGGTGCCCATCACCGTCCGTACGTTGTGCTGGCTGAAGACCCGCTCCACCGCGACCAGTTCGGGCCGGTGTTCGTCCAGCCACTCCTCGATGCCCCGCTCGATGGCGACCAGGCGGTGGCCGGTCTCCGCGTCCGCGGGCGTACGGACCACACCGACGCCGAGCATGGTCAGCGGACGTCCGGCGACACCCTCGACGACGCCGACACCGCACCGCGTCAGGCCTGGGTCCACCCCGAGAACGCGCACGCCACCCCTCCTTCGACAACTGTTCGTGCAGGCTAGCGGGTGGCACTGACAACGCGACGGGCCGACGGGGTGTGTTCCCGTCGGCCCGTCGCACCGGCGTGGGTCAGGCGTCGACCTTCGCCATGACCTCGTCCGAGACGTCGAAGTTGGCGAAGACGTTCTGCACGTCGTCGCTGTCCTCCAGGGCGTCGATCAGCTTGAAGATCTTGCGCGCGCCCTCTTCGTCCAGCTCGACCTGCATGGTCGGGACGAAGTTGGCGTCGGCCGAGTCGTAGTCGATGCCGGCCTCCTGGAGGGCGGTGCGGACCGCGACCAGGTCGGTGGCCTCGCTGATGACCTCGAAGCTCTCACCGAGGTCGTTGACCTCCTCGGCGCCCGCGTCCAGGACCGCGCCGAGCACGTCGTCCTCGGTCAGCTCGCCCTTGGGGACGATGACGACGCCCTTGCGGTTGAACAGGTACGACACGGAGCCCGGGTCGGCCATCGAACCGCCGTTGCGGGTCATGGCCACGCGCACGTCGGAGGCGGCGCGGTTGCGGTTGTCGGTGAGGCACTCGATGAGCACCGCGACGCCGTTCGGCCCGTAGCCCTCGTACATGATCGTCTCGTAGTCGGCGCCACCGGCCTCCAGGCCGGCGCCGCGCTTGACCGCCGAGTCGATGTTCTTGTTCGGGACGGAGCTCTTCTTCGCCTTCTGAATGGCGTCGTAGAGCGTCGGGTTGCCGTCCGGGTCACCGCCGCCGGTGCGGGCCGCGACCTCGATGTTCTTGATCAGCTTCGCGAAGAGCTTGCCGCGCTTGGCGTCGATCACGGCCTTCTTGTGCTTCGTCGTAGCCCATTTAGAGTGGCCGGACATCTGCCTGTCTCCTTCGCGTAACCCATTTCAGAACGAACCCGAGAGATCCTACCGGGACCGGCCCGCCCGTCGCCCGGCCACCGCCCCTCACGGAGCGCTGACGCGCGCACCTTCTCAATGCGCGGCGCGCACCATGTCGACGAACAGGGCGTGCACCCGGTGGTCGCCCGTGAGTTCGGGGTGGAACGACGTGGCCAGGGCGCTGCCCTGCCGTACGGCGACGATGTGGCCGTCGTGCTCGGCGACGACCTCGGCCCGGGCGCCGACCGACTCGACCCAGGGGGCGCGGATGAAGACGCCCTCCACCGGGCCGCCGTCGATGCCCTTGACCTCGACCGCGGCCTCGAACGACTCGTTCTGCCGCCCGAAGGCGTTGCGGCGCACGATCATGTCGATGCCGCCGAGGGTCTCCTGGCCCGAGCGCGGGTCGAGGATCTTGTCGGCGAGCATGATCAGGCCGGCGCAGGTGCCGTAGACGGGCATGCCCGCCGCGATGCGCTCGCGCAGGGGCTCCATGAGGCCGAACAGGACGGCCAGCTTGGAGATGGTGGTGGACTCGCCGCCGGGGATGACGAGGCCGTCGACCTCGGCCAGCTCCTCGGGGCGCCGGACCGGCCTGGCCACGGCGTCCGCCGCGGCCAGGGCGATCAGGTGCTCGCGTACGTCGCCCTGGAGAGCGAGGACGCCGATGAGCGGAGTGGTCATCACCAGCCCCGGTTCGCGTAGCGCTCGGCCTCGGGGAGGGTGTCGCAGTTGATGCCGACCATGGCCTCGCCCAGGTTGCGGGACGCGTCCGCGATGATCTTCGGGTCGTCGTAGAAGGTGGTGGCCTTCACGATGGCGGCGGCGCGCTTGGCCGGGTCGCCCGACTTGAAGATGCCGGAGCCGACGAAGACGCCCTCGGCGCCGAGCTGGCGCATCAGCGCGGCGTCGGCCGGGGTGGCCACGCCACCGGCGGAGAACAGCACGACCGGCAGCTTGCCGAGCTCGCTGACCTCCTTGACGAGCTCGTAGGGGGCGCGCAGCTCCTTGGCGGCGGCGTACAGCTCGTTGTTGTCGAAGCCGCGCAGCTTGGCGATCTCGTTCTTGATCTGGCGCAGGTGGCGGACGGCCTCGACCACGTTGCCGGTGCCGGCCTCGCCCTTGGAGCGGATCATGGCCGCGCCCTCGGCGATGCGGCGCAGGGCCTCGCCCAGGTTGGTGGCGCCGCAGACGAAGGGGGTGGTGAAGGCCCACTTGTCGGAGTGGTTGACCTCGTCGGCCGGGGTGAGGACCTCGGACTCGTCGATGTAGTCGACGCCGAGGGACTGCAGGACCTGGGCCTCGACGAAGTGGCCGATGCGGGACTTGGCCATGACCGGGATGGAGACCGCGTCGATGATCTCCTCGATCATGTTCGGGTCGGACATCCGGGCCACGCCGCCGTCCTTGCGGATGTCGGCCGGGACCCGCTCCAGGGCCATGACCGCGACGGCACCGGCGTCCTCGGCGATCTTCGCCTGCTCGGCGTTGACCACGTCCATGATCACGCCGCCCTTGAGCTGCTCGGCCATGCCGCGCTTGACGCGCGCGGTGCCGGTCTCGGGGGACTGCGGGGTGGTGGGGAGCGTGCTGGACACGAGGGACCTCACTCGAAGGAAACGGGGGTTACGACATCAGTGAGGAAACCCGGCACGGCCAGTCCACATCAAGGGCCAATAGGGAGCCGGTGGCTCGTTTTCGCGTGCGGGACCGGTTCAGGGCCGGTCCGCGAGCACCGGCACATGCCCGGTTCACGGCGGGCCACGACCGGTCCCCCGCCGGTCCACGGGCGGCCGACGGCCGGTCTACGGCCGGTCCGCGAGCGCCGTGGGGGGCTCGTCGTCCATCTCGAAGGCCATCGGGAACGGCGCGTGCCCGGCCAGCCGGAACCAGCGCACGGTCCGGTGCCGCCGCAGCGCCCGCGCGGCGCGCACGGCGTCGTTGTGGAACCTCCGGGCCATCGGCACCCTGCGCACGGCAGCCGCCAGCTCACCGGCCGCTTCCTCACCGCCGGGAACCTCCCGGACCGCCTCCATCTGCTCCGGCTCCCCGAAGACGGCGCGCAGCGCCTGGCTCAGTTCGCTCTCGGCGACCTCCCGGTGCTCCTCCTCGGCCTGGCGGGCGGCGTGCGCCGCCTCGTACAGCACGATGGACGCCGCCGGGTCCAGCACCTTGGAGGTGGCCAGTTCCTGGGCGACCGAGGCGCGGCGTACGAGCTGGGCGTCGAGCGCCGCGCGGGCGGCGTCGATCCGGGCGTGCAGCCGGTCGAGCCGCCCCGCGGTCCAGCTCAGGTAGAGACCGATCGCGACAAGGCCGACGACGATCCAGATGAGGGTTTCGATCACGGGCGCACAGGCTACCGGGACACCGGCGCGGCCCCTTCCCGGGCCGAGCGGCCCCGCGACGCCCCTGGGGTCATCCGTCCGGAGCAGGACACCCCGGGCCCCGGGGGGTTCCTGAACGGCAGGCCCTAAGCGGCGCGGCGGAAGAGGGCGGTCCAGAGGAACCCCTCGCCGAACGTCGCGGAGTCGGCCGCCTCGTCCCGCATCCGCCGCAGCTCCACCTCGGTCAGGCCGCCGAAGATCCGCCGCAGCGATTCCGGGGTGTAGGCGAGGCCGCCCTGGAGGGCCCCTTCGCGGTAGAAGTGCGCGTCGGGGAGTTCGGAGCCCATGCCGCCGGGCCCGGCCGCGAAGCAGGTGAGCGCGAAGTGGCCGCCCGGCGCGAGGACGCGGTCGAGCAGCGCGAGGTAGCTGACGCGGCGGTGCGGCGGCAGGTGGTGGAAGCAGCCCGAGTCGTACACCAGGTCGTACGGGCCGCCGGCGTCCCAGGTGAAGGCGTCCCCGCAGTGGAAGCGCACCGCGGCGCCCGCCTCGCGGGCGCGCTCCCCCGCCCAGGCGACGGCCGCCGGGGACAGGTCGACGGCGTCCACGGCGAAACCGCGCGCGGCGAGGTACAGGGCGTTGCGGCCGGGGCCGCAGCCGAGGTCCAGGACCCGGCCGCCCGGGGGGATCACACCGCCCTCGACGTACGAGACGAGGTTCTCGTCCGGCTTGGCGACGAAGAACGGCACCGGCTTGTCCCGGTCGGCGTAGAACCCGTCCCACCAGTCCGACGCGCCGGCCGTCCACCGGTCGGCCTCCGCTGCGAAGAGTCCGTCCAGCAGCGCCATGACGTCGTCGGTCGTACGTATGTCCCGGTCCATCCGGTCCCCCTCTCCCGAGGGCCCAATCCTAGGCCGGGACACGACAAAACCCCAGATCAGAGCGGGTGTACTGAGAGCCGAGGCAGCCGCTCGACGGCCTCGCGGCGCCCGCCGCACCCCCGTCGACCGGGTGGGCTCCCCGGGCCGCCGGAAGGCCCGCGGAGAGCCTTCACGGGGCCTTGGCGGCCCGTCCTGGACCGGCTTTTTCCTCCGGGAACTGACCTCTGCTCCCGAGCACGGGTGGCGGCCGGTTCGAGGGCGATCCAGGTCCGCTAGTCCCGCGCCAGCCCCCACCGCGCCCGCAGGCCGCCGGTGCGCTCGTCCGTGGCGACCGAGGCCGCTCCGTCCGCCACCGTCTCGTAGACGGCGAGGATGTCCGCGCCCACCGTCGACCAGTCGAAGCGGCGCACGTGCGCGCTGCCCCGCTCGTGGAGCTCCCGGCGGCGTACCGGGTCGCCGAGCAGGCGGATCGCCGCGTCGGCCAGGGCGTCGGCGTCCTCGTTGGCGAACAGCTCGCCCGCCGCACCCTGGTCCAGCACCTGGGCGAACGCGTCCAGGTCGCTGGCGAGTACCGGCGCGCCCGCCGACATGGCCTCGACGAGGATGATGCCGAAGCTCTCGCCGCCCGTGTTGGGCGCCACGTACACGTCCACGCTGCGCAGCAGCCGCGCCTTGTCCTCGTCGCTGACCATGCCGAGGAACTCCACGCGCCGGCGCATGTCCGCGGGGAGCGAGGCGACGGCCTCCTCCTCGTCGCCCCGGCCCGCCACCAGCAGCCGGGTCTCCGGGCGTGCGGCGAGGATTCTGGGGAGCGCCTTCATCAGCACCGGCAGGCCCTTGCGGGGCTCGTCGATGCGGCCGATGAACCCGAGCGTGCCGCCCTGCCACTCGACCTTCGGTTCGGCCTTCGCGAAGAAGTCGACCTCGACGCCGTTGGGGATGACGACCGCGTCCCCGCCCAGGTGCTCCACCAGGGTCCGGCGGGCGTACTCGCTCACCGCGATCCGCGCGCTGATCTTCTCCAGCGCCGGCTGGAGGATCGGGTACGCGGCGATCATCGCCCGCGACCGCGGGTTCGAGGTGTGGAAGGTGGCCACGATCGGGCCCTGGGCGGCCCAGCAGCTCAGCAGTCCCAGCGACGGCGACGCCGGCTCATGGATGTGGATCACGTCGAAGGTGCCGTCGTGCAGCCACCGGCGGACCCGGGCCGCCGACAGGAACCCGAAGTTCAGCCGGGCCACGGAGCCGTTGTACGGCACGGGCACCGCGCGTCCCGCCGACACCACGTACGGCGGCAGCGGCGTGTCGTCGTCGGCCGGGGCGAGCACCGAGACCTCGTGGCCCAGCCGGATCAGGTGGTCGGCGAGGTCGCGGATGTGGAACTGGACGCCGCCCGGCACGTCCCAGGAGTACGGGCAGACGATGCCGATCCTCACGCGGCCGGTCCCTTCGCGCCGCCCCGGCCGGGACGGCGGCCCGGGTCCGGGGTGTCGAGGTCGGCCAGCCACAGCCGCTGGAGCATGTGCCAGTCCTCCGGGTGCTCGGCGATCCCGGTGGCGAAGGCATCGGCCAGCGCCTGCGTCATCACGGCCGTCCGCTCGGCCCGCGTGCCGGTCTCCGGCACGTCCACCGGCGGGTGGACCCGGCCCTTCATGACCGGTGTGCCGTCGTACCAGAGCGTCACCGGCAACAGCAGCGCGCCCGTCTGCTGGGCCAGCATCGCCGGCCCGGCGGGCATCCGCGCGGTCTCGCCGAAGAACTTCACCTCGGCACCCGACGACGACAGGTCCCGGTCCGCCACCAGGCACACCAGGCCGCCTGCGCGCAGCCGCCGCGCCAGCGTCCCGAACGCCGACCCGCCGGTGTGCGGCAGCACCTCCATGCCCAGGGACTCGCGGTACGCCACGAACCGGTCGTACAGCGACTCCGGCTTCAGCCGCTCGGCGACCGTCGTGAACGGCACGCCCAGGGTGCGGGTCGCCCACACGCCGGCCAGGTCCCAGTTGGCCAGGTGGGGCAGGGCGACGACCACGCCCCGCCCCGCGGCCAGCCCGTCCGTCAGGTGGTGGACGTCCTGGATGTCGATGCTGTCCCGGACCCGCTGCGCACTCCAGGCGGGCAGGCGGAAGGACTCCATCCAGTAGCGCATGTACGAGCGCATCCCGGCTTTCGACAGCTCGGAGAGCCGCTCCGGCGACGCGTCCGGCACCACGCGCGCGAGGTTGGCCTCCAGGCGCAGCACGCCCTTGCCGCGCCGCTGCCACACGGTGTCGGCGATGCGCCGCCCCAGGCCCGTGGCGACCGGTTCCGGCAGCTTCTTCACCGCGGTCCAGCCCAGTCCGTACAGCGCGTCCGTCAGACGCTCGGTCATCGCGCTCATGTGGCCTCACTCCCCCTCGGTCCGGCCGCGTCCGCCTCCGCGGCCTCGCGCCGCACCGTCACCACCCGCTGCCCCAGGGTCACCGCGCTGCCCACGGCCACCACCCACAGGGCGATGGGCAGCAGGATCCGGATCCCGGGCACCCCGAACGCGTGCAGTCCGGAGAACCCGGCGGCGACCAGCGAGATCACCAGCCGCTCGGCCCGCTCGACCAGTCCGTTCACGGCGACCGGCAGGCCGATCGACTCACCGCGGGCCTTGGTGTACGACACGACCTGGCCGCTCGCGAGGCAGAAGATGGCCACCGCGCACAGCACGTTGTCGTCGCCCCCGCCCGCGTACCAGAGGGCGAAGCCGCCGAAGATGGCGCCGTCGGCCACCCGGTCCAGCGTGGAGTCCAGGAAGGCGCCCCACCGGCTGGAGATCCCGGCCTGGCGGGCCATGTTGCCGTCGACCAGGTCGGAGAAGACGAACAGGGTGATGACGATGGTGCCCCAGAAGAATTCGCCCCGTGGGTAGAAGACCAGCGCACCGGCCACCACCCCGGCCGTGCCGATGAGGGTGACGGCGTCGGGGCTCACTCCGCGGCGGAGCAGAAACGCGGCGAACGGTGTGAGAACACGCGTGAAAAACGCACGCGCGTACTTGTTCAGCATGGCCTTCCCGAGGGGTCGGTGGGCCGCGCGGCCCCTACGGCCACCGGCTGGCCCATCGTAGCCAGCACGGCACCGCTCCCACCGACGGGCACCGCGCAGCCGTCCCCGGCGTCGTACGGCGTCCGCCGACGGCGCCGCCGGGACCACCGGGCCGAACGTCGTACCGCGTCCGCCGCCGGCGCCGCGGGACCGCGGGCCGAGCCGAGCCGGCGGCCGGCGGTCCCGGCGCACCGCGGCCGGAGCGGCGGCGCATGTCCGTCGTATGGACGCAGGCTGACCGGAGTGGAAAGCTCGAAAGACCACCGCGGGCATCATCGGGGCTGCCCCGCAGGGGTCGTTCCCCCCTGGCGCCCGCGCCCCCACCTCCACCGTGCACCCCGTGCACCGGCGATCAGGAGGAAGAATCATGGGCGACAAGGCGAACACCCACCCAGGAGCCGCCGGCAGGGCTCTTACGGCCGACCAGCCCGCATCGGTGCGGAATGTGGTGCTGGTCGGCCACAGCGGATCCGGCAAGACGACGCTCGTCGAGGCCCTCGCGCAGACCGCCGGGGCGGTCAACCGGGCGGGCCGCGTCGAGGACGGCGCCACGGTCTCCGACTACGACGAGATCGAACACCGCCAGCAACGCTCCGTACAGCTCTCGCTCGTCCCCGTCGCGTGGGACGGCCACAAGATCAACCTGCTCGACACCCCCGGATACGCCGACTTCGTCGGTGAGCTCAGGGCCGGTCTGCGCGCCGCGGACGCCGCCCTGTTCGTCGTCTCCGCGGCCCAGGAGGCCGACGCCGTGGCCGGCTCCACCCGCATGGTGTGGGAGGAGTGCGCGGCCGTCGGCATGCCCCGCGCCATCGTCGTGACGCACCTCGACACGGCGCGCACCGACTTCCGGCGGCTCACCCAGGTCTGCGCCGACATCTTCGGCGGTGACGACCCCGACGCCGTCCTCCCCCTCTACCTGCCGGTGCACGGTCCGGAAGGGCCCGACGGGCACGCCCCCGCCACCGGCCTCGTCGGCCTGCTGACGCAGAAGATCTTCGACTACGCGTCCGGTGAGCGGAAGGAGAACCCCCCGGACGGCACCCAGCGCGACCTGATCTCCGAGGCCCGCAACCGGCTCATCGAGGGGATCATCGCCGAGAGCGAGGACGAGACCCTCATGGACCGCTACCTCGGCGGCGAGGAGATCGACCTCAAGACCCTCGTCGACGACCTGGAGAAGGCCGTCGCGCGCGGCACCTTCCACCCGGTCCTCGCGGCCGCCCCCGCCGCACCCGGCGGCAAGCAGGGCCTCGGCACCGTCGAGCTGCTGGACCTGATCACCCGCGGTTTCCCCACCCCGCTGGAGCGCGAGGCACCCGCGGTCACCACCCCGCAGGGCGCACCGCGCCCCGCGATCACCTGCGACCCCGACGGGCCGCTCGTCGCGGAGGTCGTCAAGACATCGTCCGACCCGTACGTCGGCCGGATCTCGCTGGTCCGCGTCTTCTCCGGCACCCTCCACCCCGACGAGACCGTCCACGTCTCCGGTCACGGCCTGGCCGACCGGGGCCACGAGGACCACGACGTCGACGAGCGCGTCGGCGCCCTGTCCGCCCCGTTCGGCAAGCAGCAGCGGCAGATGAGCCATTGCATCGCCGGCGACCTGTGCTGTGTCGGGAAACTCGCGCGCGCGGAGACCGGCGACACCCTGTCCGGCAAGGACGACCCGCTCCTCATGGAGCCCTGGACCATGCCGGAGCCGTTCCTGCCGATCGCCATCCAGGCGCACAGCAAGGCGGACGAGGACAAGCTCTCCCAGGGCCTCGCGCGGCTCGTCGCCGAGGACCCCACCATGCGCCTCGACCAGAACCAGGACACCCACCAGGTGGTCCTGTGGTGCCTCGGCGAAGCCCACCGGGACGTGGCCCTGGAGCGGCTGCGCAACCGCTACGGCGTGCAGGTCGACGTCGTACCCCACAAGGTGGCGCTGCGCGAGACCTTCGCCGACCGGTCGGCCGGGCGCGGACGGCACGTGAAGCAGTCCGGCGGGCACGGCCAGTACGCCATCTGCGAGATCGAGGTCGAGCCGCTGCCGCAGGGTTCCGGCATCGAGTTCGTCGACAAGGTGGTCGGCGGCGCCGTTCCGCGCCAGTTCATCCCCTCCGTCGAGAAGGGCGTACGGGCCCAGGCCGCCAAGGGCGTGGCCGCCGGGTACCCCCTCGTCGACGTGCGCGTCACCCTCCTCGACGGCAAGGCGCACTCGGTGGACTCCTCCGACGCCGCCTTCCAGACCGCCGGGGCGCTGGCGCTGCGGGAAGCCGCGGCCGACGCCCGGATCCACCTCCTGGAGCCGGTCGCGGAAGTCCAGGTGCTGGTGCCCGACGAGTACGTCGGGCCGGTGATGAGCGACCTGTCCGGCCGCCGCGGCCGGGTCGTCGGCACCGAACAGGCGGGCCCCGGCCGGACGGTCGTCCGGGCGGAGGTGCCCGAGCTGGAGATCGGGCGGTACGCCGTCGACCTGCGCTCCATCTCCCACGGCACGGGCCGGTTCGACCGCGTGTACGCGCGGCACGAGGCCATGCCCGCACAGGTCGCCGACAAGGTCCGCGAGCCCGGCGGGAGTTGACCAGCGGTCACCTCGGGGGCGCCGGGTGCCGTCCGGCCCGCCACGGCGCGGCGGACGGCATTCGGCCGTCCGGGGGCGCACCGCGCCCGCCCCCGATACGCTGGAGTGCCCCAGCCCGGCCCGGGTCACCAGGTGTGCGGGGCGCGGTGGTTGGGAAGGCCGCAGAGCGGACGGACGCGCAGGCGGCAGGCGGTACACGCGGCAATGGGGGCGGCGGCAGTGACGATGGACGGTTTCTTCGGCCCCGGGGCACAGGTCCCGCTCCAGGGCTCGGACGGACAGACGGTGGCGACGCATGCGCTCGCCTCCGCCGCGTACCGCGACGATCGCGTGGAGAAGATCCTCGACGCCAACAACGAGTGGCACGAGTCGACGGTCAAGAAGGGCAAGTTCTCGCTGTTCGAGCCGAACCTAGGTGAGGCGTTCTCCCGGGCCGTGCAGGTCCGGATGCTGGGCGGGGCCCGCAAGCCCCTGATCCAGTCGTTCGGCACCGAGCCCCAGCCCGTCGTCGAGCACTGCCTGGCCGCCACCAACATCCGCAAGCAGCGCGACAAGCTCCTCACCCTCATCACACTCGTCTTCGGTGTCGTCTTCCTGCCCGGCATGCTCCTGTGGATGGCCGTCTTCCAGCTGCGCCGGACCCTGGCCGGCTCGGCCGAAAAGAAGCGCTCCGGTGCCCTCGGCGCCGCGCTGCTCGTCGCGGTCGGGATCCTCGCCCTGCTGTTCCTGTTCCGGCTGCCGTTCGGCGGCTTCCTGGCGATCTACCTGCGGGTCATGATCGTCGCCCCCGTCATCGGCTGGTTCCTCGCCAAGCGGGTGTGCGAGTCCACCGCCAAGGACCTGCGGGCGCGCTGGGACTCCCTCCTCAGCGGTGGCGGCGGCGTCGGCCCCAAGATCCCCGAGGCCGTGCCCCAGGACCCCAACGAGACGGCCGCCGAGGAGCTGCGCCAGTCCCTGGAGAAGCTGACCGCCGAGCAGCGCTCCAACGTCGTCTTCTACGCCGGCCCCAAGGGCATACTCGGCATGGGAACGCGCTGGGGCAGCTGGCACCTCGCCGAGGAGCTCGTGCCCAAGGAGGGCAAGGAGATCCACGCCTTCCGCACCTGGGACGTGATCCGGCCCATTCACGACCAGCTCAAGCTGCTGGAACGCGGCACCCTCAAGACCGGCTTCCCGGCGCCGTCCGTGAAGCACTGGATCGTCATCCCCGTCGGCGAGGGCGCCAAGGAGGTGGCCAGGCCGGAGGGCGAGGACATCGTCGCCTACCAGGTCAAGCCGCACGAGATACAGCGCGTCTGCAACGAGAACCAGTTCGGCAAGGGCAACCGGCACTACCTGGGCGTGCAGTTCGTGCTCTGGGACGGCCAGCTGGTCCTCACCATGATGGTCACCGTCACGGCCCTCCTGCACACGCTGCGCATCGAGGTGACCGGTCATGCGCTGGGCCCCGTGCACTCGCTCTTCACGACGAAGCCGGAGCCGAAGAAGAAGGAGGTCTCCAAGACCGTCAGGTTCTGGGAGACCAAGGAGATCATGCTGCCGCTGATCGACAACGACGAGGTGGTGCGGCTGGCCGTCCGGGCCCCACTGACCTGGTTCCCGCCGGTCCTGGACTTCCTCGGCGGCAAGCTGGTCCTGCCCGAGCCGTTCGGTCTGCGGCACGCGTGGGCGGCGCAGCCCTGGCGCCACCGCTTCATGGCCGACGACGCCATCCGCGCGGCGACGCCCGTGCTGCGGGCCGTCCATACCGCCACGATCAAGATGCTCGACGAGCACGGGGTGGACACGGAGCGGTTCACCAACCGCTCGATGGTGCTCAGCGGCCTCGTGCAGGACCCGATGCCGAAGAAGGCGGACGTGTACGACGCGTGATCAGCACGTCCGGGGCCCGCTCCGAGGGAGCGGGCCCCGAGCGGTCACGGGCCGGGCGCGGAGAGGCGCCTAGGTGGTGGCGGGCCAGGCGTCGGCGAGCATCTGCCGGGTGTCGGCAAGGAGTTGCGGCAGCACCTTGGTGTGGCCGACGACCGGCATGAAGTTGGTGTCACCGCCCCAGCGCGGCACGATGTGCTGGTGCAGATGGGCGGCGATCCCGGCGCCGGCGGCCCCGCCCTGGTTGATGCCGATGTTGAACCCGTGCGCCCCGGAGGCGGTGCGCAGCGCGGTCATCGCCTGCTTGGTGAGCAGCGCGAGCTCGGCGGTCTCGGCCTCGTCCAGCTCCGTGTAGTCGGCGACGTGCCGGAACGGCACCACCATGAGGTGGCCGCCGTTGTAGGGGTACAGGTTGAGCACCGCGTACACCGTCTTCCCGCGGGCGACGACCAGGCCGTCCACGTCGGACTTCGCCGGGATGGTGCAGAACGGACAGCCGTCGTCGGCACCGGGGCCGGTCGGCTTGTTCTCCCCCTGGATGTACGCCATCCGATGGGGCGTCCACAGTCGCTGGAACGCGTCGGGCGTCCCGACTCCGATCTGCTGCTCCGGCTCAGTCGTCATGCGGGCCAGCATATTCGCTGCCGGTTACAGCCGGAGCGGCGAGGGGCGGCCCCTGTCCGGGACCGCCCCTCGCCTGCGGCGTGTGTCACGCCCGGGTCACACCTGGACGCGGCGCTCCACGACGTCGGCCAGCTTGGCGAGGGCCTCGTCCTTGGGGATGCCGTTCTCCTGGGAGCCGTCGCGGTAGCGGAAGGAGACCGTGCCCGCGTTCATGTCGTCGTCGCCGACGATGACCATGAACGGCACCTTGAGCTTCTGGTGGTTGCGGATCTTCTTCTGCATGCGGTCCGAGGAGGCGTCCACCTCGACCCGCAGACCCTTCCTCTTCGCCTCGGCGGCGAACTCCTGCAGGTACGGCACGTGCGCGTCGCCGATCGGGATGCCGACGGCCTGCACCGGGGCCAGCCACGGCGGCATGGCGCCGGCGTAGTGCTCCAGCAGCACCGCGAAGAAGCGCTCGATGGAGCCGAACAGGGCGCGGTGGATCATGACCGGCCGCTGGCGGGAGCCGTCGGGCGCGGTGTACTCCAGGTTGAAGCGCTCCGGCAGGTTGAAGTCGAGCTGGATGGTGGACATCTGCCAGGTCCGGCCGATCGCGTCCTTGGCCTGGACGGAGATCTTCGGGCCGTAGAAGGCCGCGCCGCCCGGGTCGGGGGTGAGCGGGAGGCCCTGCTTCTCGGCCACCTGCCGCAGGGTCTCGGTGGCCTCTTCCCAGATCTCGTCCGAGCCGACGAACTTCTCCGGGTCCTTGGTGGACAGCTCCAGGTAGAAGTCGGTCAGGCCGTAGTCGCGCAGCAGGTTCAGGACGAAGGTGAGCGTCTTGTCGAGCTCCTCCGCCATCTGCTCCTTGGTGCAGTAGATGTGCGCGTCGTCCTGGGTGAAGCCGCGGGCGCGGGTCAGGCCGTGCACGACGCCCGACTTCTCGTACCGGTACACCGTGCCGAACTCGAACAGGCGCAGCGGCAGCTCCCGGTAGGACCGCCCGCGCGCGTCGAAGATCAGGTTGTGCATCGGGCAGTTCATGGGCTTGAGGTAGTAGTCCACGCCCTCGTCGAGCTGCATGGGCGGGTACATGCCCTCGGCGTACCAGTCGAGGTGACCGGAGGTCTCGAAGAGGCGGCCCTTGGTGGCGTGCGGGGTGTAGACGAACTCGTACCCCTCCTCCTCGTGCCGGCGGCGCGAGTAGTCCTCCATGACCCGGCGGATGATGCCGCCCTTGGGGTGGAAGACCGCGAGGCCGGAGCCGATCTGGTCCGGGATGGAGAACAGGTCCAGCTCGGTGCCCAGGCGGCGGTGGTCGCGCTTCTCGGCCTCGGCGAGGAAGTCCAGGTGCGCCTTGAGCTCGTCCTTGGACGGCCACGCGGTGCCGTAGATGCGCTGGAGCATCGGGTTCTTCTCGCTGCCGCGCCAGTACGCGGCGGCGTTGCGCATCAGCTTGAACGCCGGGATGTTCCGGGTGGTGGGCAGGTGCGGACCCCGGCAGAGGTCCTTCCAGCACAGCTCGCCGGTCTTGGCGTCGAGGTTGTCGTAGATGGTCAGCTCGCCGCCGCCCACCTCGACGTCCGCGCCGTCGTCGCTGGACGCGGCGCCCTTGATCCCGATGAGCTCCAGCTTGTACGGCTCGTTCGCCAGCTCCTCGCGGGCGGCCTCGTCGGTGACGACGCGGCGCGAGAAGCGCTGGCCGCGCTTCTGGATCTCCTGCATCTTCTTCTCGATGGCCTTGAGGTCATCGGGCGTGAAGGGGCGCTCGACGTCGAAGTCGTAGTAGAAGCCGTCCTTGACCGGCGGGCCGATGCCCAGCTTGGCCTCGGGGAAGAGCTCCTGCACGGCCTGCGCCATGACGTGCGCGGTGGAGTGCCGCAGGATGTTCAGGCCGTCCTCGGAGGAGATCTCGACCGGCTCGACGGTCTCGCCGTCCTGGATCTCGTACGCGAGGTCCTTGAGCTCGCCCGCGACGCGCGCCGCCACGATGGTGCGGTCACCGGCGAAGAGGTCGGCGGCGGTAGTGCCCGTCGTCACCACGCGCTCTTCCCGCTCGGAATCGCGTTGGATGATCACACGGACGTCTGACACCGGTCTCTCCTGCCTGAAGGGGAAGCGCCGCAGTCGTATCGCGCGCGCCGTACCGCATGGTACCGAGCGACCGCCTCGGCCCGCGAAACGGTTTCCCCTCGTCCGCGCCGTCCGGGCGGTCAGCAGCCGGGCCCGCCGCCCTCCCCGAAGCAGCCGAGGTTCTCCTGGAGCGACTTCATCAGCCGGTCCCGTTCCTCCTCGTCCACCTGCACCGGTGCCACTTCGCAGGCGTCGGTCAGCCGCCGGAAGCCACCCCGGCTCTCCAGCCGCCCCGTGACCTGGACGGGCAGCCCGAGCAGGTGGGCCTGCCCGGCCGTGCGGTACGCGTCCTCGTCCAGCGCCACCCGTACGTGCGGCACCTCGGCGCCCGCCAGCACCCGCAGCCGCACGGTGCCGGCGCCGCGCGGCCCGGACCGCCGCATCCGTACGACCGCGCCGGTGATCCGGACGGGGACGGACGGCTCGTCCCGGAGGTAGCGCGCCCCGGCCTCGCGCAGCGCGGGCAGGTCGCCCGGCGAGAACTCCACCGGTTCGGGCCGGGCGGCGCACCCCTCGGGCACGCCCGCGGCCGGGGCCCACTCCAGGGCGATCCGGGCGCCTTCGCAGCCGCGTACGAGGGTGACCAGCGCCTCGGTGAGCTCGCGGCTCACGCCCGCTTCGACGGCGGCGTCGAAGGCCTCGTGGCGGCCGGTGGCCCGCCGGTAGTCGACGGCCTCCCGGGTGGCGTACAGGGCGTGGTAGAGGCGGGCGGTGACGGGCCTGCCCGGTTCGACGGGAACGAACGCCGTCAGCCCGCGCCCGCCCGGCGCCGCCGCGACGAGCACACCGTCCAGGAGGGCCTGGGCCTGCCGCCGGTGCCGTGCGCCGTGGTAGCCGGCACGGCCGCGCACCGCGAGGGCGCCGGCGAGCAGGACCTGGCGGGCGGCGGAGCGCAGGTGGTCCTCCGCGGTCCAGGTGGCGGTGCCCGAGGGGCCCGGGGGGACGTCGCGCCACCAGCGGATCTCGTCGCTGGGCACCGTCAGGCCGACGAGCACCTCGCGGGCGGAGGGCGCGGGGCAGCGGGCGAGCGCGGTGAGCGCTTCCCCGAGCAGGTCCTCGCTGTCGGGGAAGGCACGGCTCTCGGGGACGAGGAGGCTGATGGGGGCGGTGCCCGGGCCCGGCGGGGTCCAGCGGCTGTAGCGCCCGGCCGCGCCGCCGCGCCGGCGCCAGCCGTGCCGGCCCAGCAGCGCGCCGAGGACGAGCGGGTCGACGTGGGCGGGGTCGGGGGCGGCGCCCTTCCACGGGGGCGGGGGGCCGGTCGGGGGGCTGGGGTGGGGCCGCAGGGGCTCGTCGCTCGGCCGGTGCATCAGGGTCTTCCTCCCGCCCCGACCCGGGTCATGATCTCGCAGAGCGCCCGGTCGTCGAAGATCCGCGTCGTGGGGATGCGCACGGTGGTGCGGCGCCTGCCGGTGACCGGGTGGCCCGCGAGGTTGGTCCAGTAGCAGCAGTGCCTCAGGTCGAGGCGGTCGTGGCCGGCGCGCAGCCAGTCATCCCGCGCTCTGGGGACGATCATCACGACCAGGATCTTGTGCACCGAGACGGGGGTCCGGGCGAGTTTCACCAGGTGGTCGTTGTCGAGGGTGAAGGAGAACGCGGGCCCCGGGGGGTGCGGGGGGAGCTGGTACGTGGCCTTGAGCTGCACCTTGATGGTGACCTCGTCGTCGACCACGTGTCCCGGCGCGCTGTGGCTGACGTGCCAGTCGATGCCGTTGTCCGGAAAGGGCTGGGAGAGCGAGCAGCCCGCGGCGGCCGCGACCGCGTGGAGGTAACCCACTTGGAGGGTCTCCATGCAGGCGGTGGTGGCCAGTCCGCCCCGCAGCGGTGCGAGTTGCTGGGGCAGCAGCCCTCCCCCGCGGCCGTCGGCGCGGGAGGTGCCCCCAGGTTCGGGCTGCGCGAGCGCCATGGCTCCTCATGCCTTCCGGGCGACGACGGGGCGTCAGTTGGACAGTCCCTCACCTGTGTTGTCACCACGTTGCGTACGGGGCAAACGGCGCGGGTATCACCGTTTCGGGCAGGGGATCACGCCATCTGCCGGGCATGTGCGAGGAGTTCGGGGTATGACGCTCTGGTTCGAGGGGCCCCTGGCCGCATTCGACACGGAAACCACCGGAATCGACGTCGAGCAGGACCGCATCGTGTCGGCCGCCGTCGTCGTCCAGGACGCCGCGGGAGGGCGGGTCCGGACCACCCGCTGGCTGGTCAATCCGGGCATACCGGTACCGCCGGCCGCGACGGAGGTCCACGGCCTGACGGACGATCACCTCCAGCGCAACGGGCGCTGGCCGGCGCCCGTGATGGAGGAGATAGGCCGGACGCTGGCGGAGCACTGCGCGGCGGGGCGCCCGCTGGTGGTGATGAACGCGCCGTTCGACCTGACGCTGCTCGACCGGGAGCTGCGCCGCCACCGGGCTTCGTCGCTCGACCGCTACCTGCAGAACGTGCCGCTGTGCGTGCTGGATCCGCGCGTCCTGGACAAGCACGTGGACCGGTACAGGAAGGGCCGGCGCACGCTGACGGACCTGTGCGCGCACTACGGGGTCGCCCTGGAGGGCGCGCACGACGCCGCGGCCGACGCGACGGCGGCGCTGGAAGTCGTACGGGCCGTGGGGCAGCGGTTCGCGACGCGGCTGGAGCGGCTGTCGCCGGCGGAGCTGCACACCCTGCAGGCGGTGTGGCACGCGGCGCAGGCCCGGGGGCTCCAGGCGTGGTTCGCGCGCAACGGGTCGGACGAGGCGGTGGATCCGGCGTGGCCACTGCGCCCGGGGGTCCCGGCGGCCGCCGCGTGACACGCCGCCACGGGAAGCAAAAAGCCGGCCCGTGCGATGACGGACCGGCTTTTCCCGGTGGGCGATACTGGGTTCGAACCAGTGACCTCTTCGGTGTGAACGAAGCGCTCTCCCACTGAGCTAATCGCCCGGGAACGCACTGAACCATACAGGTCCGGGCGCGTTTCCTTCAAACCGCGTTCAGGCCCCGGCCAGCCGGGCGGCCAGAGCCCGGCGCCCGGCACGCATCATCAGCGCGTGATTGACGCGGAAGAAGGGGCGGGCGGGAACGGCGAGACGCCGCAGGAGGGGCCGGCGGACGTCCACCTCCTGTTCGTAGACGGCGCGGGTGGCGTGCGCCCCGTCGGCGGCCACGGTCCAGCGGGCCCAGCCCTGGAGGTCGCCGCCGAGCTCGACCTCCAGCACGCGCGCGTCCGGGTCCTCGCGGCGCGCGGTGACGGTGACCCGGAGGTCGTACGGGAGGACCGACCGCACGCGCATGCGGCCCCGGCGCTCGTCGAGCCGGACCGCCTCGCGCACCTGGGGCCACCAGCACGGGTAGTCGTCGGGCGCCGCCAGCACCGCGTAGACGGCGGCCGGCGGGGCGGGCAGGTTCCAGACGCTGCGGAAGCGGTAGTGACTCCAGTCCATGGCAGGAAGTCTCGCCGCCGGGGGCGTACTCACACCGATCTGAGTACGCGCACCCATGCCGAGCGCTGTGGCGCGGACCACACTCCCGGTATGGAAAACGTTCCTCCACCCGCACAGGAGCTGGTGCTCCTCGACCGCGAGCTGGCCCGACTCGACGCGCGCCGTGCGCAGTTGCTCGCCCGCAGGGCATGGCTGCTGGGCGTGCTGTACCCGGCGACCCCTTCCGCGCCGCCGCGCGCGGCCCGGGAGACCACCCCCCGCAGCGCGCAGAACGTCCTGCTCACGCTGGGCGGGCTGCTGCTGGCGGTGGCCGCAGTCGCCTTCACGCTGGTGAGCTGGGGCCACTTGGGCATCGGCGGCCGCGCGGCGGTGCTGGGTGCCGTGACGGTCGCGGCGCTGGCGGCGCCGGTCGCGCTGCTGCGGCGCGGGCTGGCGTCGACGGCCGAGTCGGTGGCGGCGCTGGGTCTGCTGCTGACGGTGCTCGACGCCTACGCGCTGCACCGGGTGGCGCTGCCGGGGACGGAGGGCCTGGGGTACGCGGCGGTGGCCTCCGGGGTGCTCGCCGCGCTGTGGACGGCGTACGGCCTGGGCGCGCGCCGGCTGCGGGTGCCGCTGCCGGCCGCGGTGGTGGCCGGACAACTGCCGCTGCCGCTGGGCGCGCTGGCCGCCGACGCGGGGGCGCTGTCCCTGGCGTGGGCGGCGTTGCTGACCGCGGCCGCCGGCACGGCGCTCGCACTGTGGGCGCGGCCGGCGGCGGCGGTCCGGTGGGTGGCCTGCGGCGCGGCGTGCGCGGCGGGTGCCTGGGCGGTGCTGTCGGGCGGCCGGCTGTCGCTGGTGGAGGGCGGTGCCGGTCCGGCCGCGCTGCTGCTGGCCGCGGCGGGCCTGGCGCTGTACGCGGCCTGGCACGCACCGGCGGCGGTGGCGTGCGCCTCCGCGGCGGGCCTGCTGGCGGTGGCCGGGGCGGGCGGCCTGGCGCGGGAGGCGCTGCCGCAGGGGTGGGCGGTCCCGGGGTACCTGCTGTGCGCGGTCGCCGTGGCGGCCGCTGCGCGCCGCGGGCCGGTGCCGCGCGGAGCCGCGGTGGGGCTGCTGGCCGCGTCGGCGGTGGTCCAGGCGCTGTCGGTGGTGTGGGCGGCGGCCTTCCTGGTGCCCGCCCTGGTGCGGCCCGGCCAGGGTGTGCCGTGGCCGGTCCCGGTGGTGCTGCTGACGGTCGCCGCGGCCCTGGCGGTGCCCCGCCGCGCGGAGGCGCGCTCGGGCGCGGTGGCCCTCGCGACGGCGGCGGCCCTGTCCCTCCCGGCGGCCCTGGGGCTGCCGTCCACCGGGACGGCGGTGTCCCACCTCGTGCTGACGGCCGCGCTGCTGTCCCTGATGGTCCGCCC
The DNA here is from genome assembly GCF_044455245.1 of Streptomyces sp. NPDC051310. NCBI lineage: Bacteria > Bacillati > Actinomycetota > Actinomycetes > Kitasatosporales > Streptomycetaceae > Streptomyces > Streptomyces sp. NPDC051310. The sequence goes on along the minus strand of NZ_JBITEO010000030.1, from coordinate 25,951 downwards.
GGCGGTCCTGACGCGGGGGCTGCCCGCACCCCAGGCGCAGGCCGGGCCGGCGACCGGTGCCGTGCCGGCCGCCGACCGGGAGGTCCTGGGGTACGTCGCCCTCGTCTGCGCCCTGGTGTCCGCGGGCGGCGCGGCCCTGGCGGTGGCCGGGAGGGGGCCGGCCGGTGTGGTGGTGCCGGGGGTCGTCGCCGCGCTGTTCGCGGGCGCGGCGCCGTTCGCCCGGGGCACGGTGCGGGCGGTCGCGGCGTGCACCGGGGTTCTCGCGGCGGCCGGCTGTGCCGGGGCCGGCTCCGCGCTCGCCTCGCTGCCCGCGCACCACGCGGCCCTCGCGCTGCTCTGCGTACCGGCCGCGACGGCGGTCGCCGGGGCCCTGCTGCGGCGGCACCCGGTGGCGCTGCCGGTCGAGTCGGCCGGTGCCGCCGTCGCCCTGGTGGCCCTGGCGCTCCCGGTCGCCCGCCCCGCGTACCTGGCGCTCGTGCTCGCGCTGTGCGGGATCGTCGCGTCGGCCACGGCCCTGCGTCCGGAGCGCCGCCCCGCCGCGGGGTACGCGGCCACGGCGCTGTTCGTGGCGGCGACCTGGGTCCGGCTGGCCGTCTCGGAGGTGTCGGCCCCGGAGGCGTACGCGCTGCCGGTGGCGGTGCCGGCGCTCGTGGTGGGGGTGCTGCGCAGGCGGCGCGTCCCGGAGGCGTCGTCGTGGGCGGCGTACGGCCCCGGGCTCGGCACGGCGCTGGTGCCGAGCCTGGTGGCGGCCTGGGGCGACCCGGACTGGCCGCGGCCCCTGCTGCTCGGCGCGGGCGCGCTCGCAGTGACCCTGGTGGGCGCCCGGTGGCGGCTGCAGGCCCCGCTGGTGCTGGGCGGCTCGGTGCTCGGCCTGGTCGCGCTGCACGAGCTGGCCCCGTACATCGTGCAGGTCATGGGTGCGCTGCCGCGCTGGCTGCCGCCGGCCCTGGCGGGTCTGCTGCTGCTCGCGGCGGGCGCGACGTACGAACAGCGGCTGCGGGACGCGCGCCGCCTGCGGGAGACCCTCGGCCGGATGCGCTGACGCCCCCGGGGCGGACATGCCGAAGGCCCGGAGACCGATCGGTCTCCGGGCCTTCGATCCGGGTGGTGGGCGATACTGGGTTCGAACCAGTGACCTCTTCGGTGTGAACGAAGCGCTCTCCCACTGAGCTAATCGCCCGGGCGCACCGCAAACATTACCCCATGTCGGAGGGCTCCCCCGCCGCGGGCGGGAGGAGGAGCCCCCCCGCCGTCAGCGGTCGATCTTCCACGGCATGACGATGCCGTACTTCCACACGTAGATCCCGACCAGGACCGCGACGATCACCAGTCCGACCGTCGTGAGGATGATGTTGCGCCTGCGTACCTTCGGATCCAGCGCCCGCTGCGCCGCCTCGGTCACCTTCCGCTTCGTCCAGCGCAGCACGAGCTGTGCCCATACGAACTCGGTGGCCCAGATCGCCATGCCGGCGAAGATCACCAGCCAGCCGGGGCCCGGCAGCGGCAGCATCACCACACCGGCCCCGACCACGGCGAGGCCGACGACGAACACGCCGACCTGCCAGCTGAGGTGCAGCGTGCGCCGCGCCTTGATGAAGTCGGGGGCGCGCGAGCCGAGCTCCTGCTCGCCGGCCGCACCCTCCTCCGTCACGTCCCCCGTGGCGGGGCGGCGGACCACCGGCTCGGCGACCCTCCCCCGCTCGTCACTCTCCGCGTTCATGAGGCCCAACCTACCCGACGGGAGCGCATCACCGGAATGGACGTATAACCACCGGTTACAGCCCGCCGAACGAGCTACCTCATCCATCACAAAACAGACAGAGGGGTTTACAACGGCACCGTAGGTGGCATGTCGATTTCGCCGACGTGCGAATCCCCGAGCGCACACTGAGCGAAAGGCCCTGGCGCTTATGAACACCACGGTCAGCTGCGAGCTGCACCTGCGCCTCGTTGTATCGAGCGAGTCCTCACTGCCTGTACCGGCGGGCCTGCGGTATGACACGGCCGATCCCTATGCCGTGCACGCCACCTTCCACACCGGAGCCGAGGAGACGGTCGAGTGGGTGTTCGCCCGCGACCTTCTCGCCGAGGGGCTGCACCGCCCCACCGGCACCGGCGACGTCCGCGTCTGGCCGTCCCGCAGCCACGGCCAAGGCGTTGTCTGCATCGCGTTGAGCTCCCCGGAGGGCGAAGCCCTGCTCGAGGCCCCAGCGAGAGCCCTGGAGTCGTTCCTGAAGCGGACCGACGCCGCGGTACCTCCGGGCACCGAGCACCGACACTTCGACCTCGACACGGAGCTCTCCCACATCCTGGCCGAGAGCTGACCGGCCGACCAGCCGGCACACGCTGAGCCAGGCCCGCAAGCCGCACGGCGCCGTCCGAACTCGGGGCGACGGCGCCGCGTGGACAACCCCACACGGCCCTCCACCGGCCACCGGCACGGACACCTGCGCCGTCACCGCGGAAACCACCGCTGTGACGGCGCGGTCGCGTTCCGGCCCCCCGCCGCCCCCGCACGGAACCGGCCGCTCCGGCACCGGCGGGGCCCAGGGGGCCGGGACGCCCGGGGCTGCGCCGTACGGGAGCCGCTAGAGTCTGCGCTCATGCGGCGGGCACCCGCCCGCGGGAGCAGGCCAGGGAGCGAATGCGTGCTGATCCCTCACGACACCCGGATCGCCCTCGACACCGTCGTCGATCTGATGAACACCGCACCGGAGGGTGACCGCGGCGACGAGCTCGGGGACGTCGCGGCGCTGTACGGGTTCGTGCGGAGCCACAACGTCAGTGGCGTCGGCGAGCTGGGCGCGCAGGACCTGAAGGCGGTGCAGGACGTACGGAAACGGTTCACCGACGTCTTCGCGGCGCCGGACGCCCACGCCGCCGCCGCGCTGATCAACCAGCTGGTGGCGGCGGCCGGCACCACGCCGCAGCTCACCGACCACGACGGCTACGACTGGCACGTGCACTACTTCGCGCCGGGCGCGTCGGTCGCCGACCACCTGGCCGCCGACTGCGGCATGGCCCTCGCGTTCATCCTGGTCGCGGGCGAGCGGGAGCGGCTCCGCCGCTGCGAGGCCCCGGACTGCGGGCGCGCGTTCGTCGATCTGTCACGCAACCGCTCGCGCCGCTACTGCGACAGCCGTACCTGCGGTAACCGCCTGCATGTGGCGGCGTACCGGGCCCGCCGCAAGGAGGCCACGTCCGACTGAGCCCTCGTGCTCACAGCAGGAACAGGTCGTGGACGGCCGCCATCAGCAGCAGGCATCCGATCACCCCGAGGAAGATCATCAACGGGGGCTGGGAGAGCGCGAACAGACAGCCGCGCGGCTCCTCGGTCGGGGCGGGGTCGGTCCCCCGCGAGGTATCCAGCATCTCGAGGCCGATCATCGCGCACACGGCGGCCCGGACACCGCCCAAAGGGATGCGCAACACGCCTGAGGGTGACGCCGGTTCACCGGATCAGGCGCCGCGTGTGGTAATGGGGTCCGCGGCCCCGTACCCCCTCAGATCCCGTGCTTCCTGAGGATGGCCTCGATGTCGCTGAAGTCGTCGGCGGGGGCGGCCGCCCGCTTCTGCTCGCGCGCCGGCCGGCCCGCGGCCGGCCCGCTCCGGGCGCCCGCCGCTCCCCCGGCCCCCGCGCCCAGCGAGGGGGCCGGTGCGGCCGGGGCGACCGCGTCCGGCCCCGCGGTCCGGCCGGCCCGGCGCCGCTCGACGGCCCGGGTGGTCATGAACAGCAGCCAGGACACCCCGAGCACACCGAAACCGGCCCAGGCCACCGGACTGAAGGCCGTCCGGGCCAGCCACTCCACGGCCCCGGTCATGACCAGGCCGAGCGGCACGAGCGCGTAGGCGGTGATCCGGGCGGCGGCGAGGAACCGCTTGCGGTACGCGGTGATGGCCGCGACACCCAGCCCCGCCGCGGCCACAGCGGCGCACATGGTCTCGGCAAGCATCCGGTCCTCCAGGCGTGAGCGGGGCGATACGTCCCTTCCATCCTGCACCGGGCGGTGGTGCGGCGGCCATGGTGCCCGCGCAACCTCAGGGAGATCTCCGGGACGGCCTCGTCCCCCGGGGTGATCACGGCCCGGTTGGGGTGTCCGCCGCGCTCCTGGGAGACTGCTCCCATGAGTGACTCCACCCCCGACCGCACCACCGAGCCCGTCGTCCTCGACGTCTGGTGCGAGCTCCAGTGCCCCGACTGCCACGCCGCCCTGGACGACGTGCGGGCCCTCCGGGCCCGTTACGGCGACCGGATGGAGCTGCGGCTGCGGCACTTCCCGCTGGAGAAGCACCGGCACGCCTACGCCGCGGCGCAGGCCGCCGAGGAGGCGGTGGCGCAGGGCAAGGGCTGGGCGTACGCGGAGGCCGTGCTGGCGAGGACCGCGGAGCTGGCGTCGAGGGGCGAGCCGGTGCTCCTGGAGGTGGCGGCGGAACTGGGGCTGGACGCGGAGGAGTTCGACACGGCCCTGATCGACGGCCGGCACCTGCTGATCGTCGACGCCGACCAGGCGGAGGGCCAGGCGATCGGCGTCACCGGCACGCCCACGTACGTGATCGGCGGCGAGCGGCTGGACGGCGGCAAGAGCCAGGAGGGGCTGCGCGGGCGCATCGAGGAGATCGCCGACCGCCTCCTGGCCGGGCCGTCCGGAAACCAGTGAGTCTCTGCTCGCGCGGCCCGATCCACCGGACAGGCCCCTACAGCAGGTGCTTGAAGCTGTTGATGTGCGTCGTGCGGTAGCCGAGCGACTCGTACAGCCGCAGGGCCGGGGTGTTGTCCGCGAAGACGTGGAGCGCGATCACGTCCAGGCCACGGTCGCGGGCGGTCCGCTCGGCGAGGAGCATCAGCGCGCGGCCGTACCCCTTGCCGCGCGCGGCGCCGGCGACCTCGACGTCGTACACGTACGCCTCCAGCACTCCGGGCGCCGTCTCCCGCTGCCCGGTCCACAGACGGCCGACGACCTCGCCGTCCTGGACGACGACGTGGAAGGCGGCGCCTTCGGTGGCGAGGCCGTCCGGCAGGGCCTCCCGGTGGCTCGCCTCCGACTTCGCCCGGGCTGCCGCTTCGGGTACGCCGCGGGCGATCCACTGGCGGGCGAACGTCTCCCGGGCCGTGGCGTGCCAGTCCTCGAACTCGGCCGCGGTCATGGGCCGCAGCGTCACCCCCTCGGGCAGGGCGGGCGCCGGCCCCCCGAGCCGCTTGGCCATGTTGCGGCTGCGCTCGGTGTAGCCGAGGGCGTCCGCCATCCGCAGCGCGACCGCCGCATCGGCCGGCACCGAGATCTGGACCTGGCGGCAGCCCCAGCCCCGCAGGACCTCCTCGGCGGCGAGCGCGGCCACGGTCCCGCGCCCCCGGCCGCGGTCCGGCTCGTCGATGTCCAGCGAGCGGATCACGCCGATCGCGGGCCCGAAACCGGGCATCGTGCCGAGCTCGACCACGCCCACGGGACGGCTGTTCACGCAGACGTCGTACGAGCGTGAACGGGTGCCGTCGGGGCTCTGCTGAAGCGGCCCGGTCGGCCGCAGGGTGGTGGTCATCGGTGGTGTTCTACCCACCGCACGGCCATATCCGCCTCACATCTGCGCCGCGCGCTCCGCGAAGATCCGCATGGCCTTGGCGGTGACCGGACCCGGCGCTCCGGGCAGGTCCCGGCCGTCGACGCGGTGGACGGCCTGGACGTCGCGAAGGGTGGAGGTCAGGAAGATCTCCTCGGCCGTCTCCAGCACGTCCAGGGGCAGGTCGGCCTCCCGGGCGCCCGTCCACTCCACGGTCAGGGCACGGGTGATGCCGGCGAGGCAGCCCGAGGCGACGGGCGGGGTGAGCAGCTGTCCGTCCACGACGACGAAGACGTTCGAGCCCGTGCCCTCGCAGAGCTGTCCCACGGTGTTGGCGAAGAGCGCCTCGGAGGCGCCCTGCCGGTGCGCGGCGGCGAGGGCGACGACGTTCTCCGCGTACGAGGTGGTCTTGAGGCCCGTGAGGGCGCCGCGCTCGTTGCGGGTCCAGGGGACGGTGATGACAGCGGTGGTGTCGGGGCGCCGGGTGGTCTCGCCCACGGCCACGACCAGCGTGGGACCGGCGTCGCCGCGGTCCGAGCCGAGCGGGGAGACCCCGCCGGTGTAGGTGATGCGCAGCCGGCCCAGGGGCATCGGGTTCGCCTCCAGCACGGCGTCGCAGGCCCGGCGGATCTCGTCGAGGTCCGGGTCCGGCAGCCCGAGGCCGCGCGCGGAGCGGGTGAGCCGGTCGAGGTGGGGCTCCAGCGCGAAGAGCCGGCCGTCCTCCGCCTTGAGCGTCTCGAAGACGCCGTCGCCCACGGTCAGGCCGTGGTCCAGCACGGACACCCGGGCGGTGTCCGCGTCACGCAGCCCGCCGTCGACCCACAGCTTCATCGTCCGATGGTCCTTCCACTCGCCTCGTACGCCCCCGACGCTATCGCGAGCAGTCGGGAGGCCTTGAGCTCGGTCTCCTCCCACTCCCGCTCCGGGTCCGAGCCCCAGGTGATGCCGGCCCCGGTGCCGAAGCGCAGGACGCCCTGGCCTTCGGTGCGGTCGATCCAGAAGGTGCGTATGCCCACGGCGAGCTCGCCGGTGCGGCGGTCGGCGTCGACCCAGCCGATGCCCCCGCAGTACGGCCCCCGCGGGGCGGTCTCCAGCGCCTCGATGATCCTCAGGGCGCTGGACTTGGGGGCGCCGGTGACGGAGCCGGGCGGGAAGGTGGCCGCGAGGAGGTCCTTCCAGCCCGCCCGCGGGGCGAGCTCGCCCCGCACGGTGGAGACGAGGTGGACCAGCCCGGGGTGCGCCTCCACCGCGCACAGGGCCGGGACGGTGACCGAGCCGGTCGCGCAGACGCGGCCCAGGTCGTTGCGGACCAGGTCGACGATCATCACGTTCTCGGCGTGGTCCTTGTCGAGCAGGTCCTCGGCGGTGCGGCCGGTGCCCTTGATGGGTCCGGACTCGACGGCGCGGTCGTCGCGCCGCAGGTAGAGCTCGGGGGACGCGGTGGCCGTCTCCACGCCGTGCGCGGGCAGGCGAATCGTTCCGGCGTACGGCGCCGGGTTGCCGCGGGCCAGCAGCGCCGTCAGCGCGTCGACGTCCGCGCCGGGGTCCGGCAGGGGCGCGGAGAGCACCCGGCACAGATTCGCCTGGTATACCTCGCCGGCGGCGATGTGCTCGCGGATCCGGCGTACGCCGGCGGTGTACGCGGCGCGGTCGAGCGAGGACGTCCAGTCACCGGCCGCTGGTCCGCGCCAGGCGCCGGGGACGGGCGCCGGCACCGGGGCCGTACGGACGTCACCGAAGCGAGCGCAGGTCAGACGGCCTTCGAAGTCGGCGCAGACCGCCCAGAAGCCGGACGAGTCCAGGGCCTCGGGGTCACTGGTGACATCCCTCAGGTCGGTTGCGAGGAGGCCGCCGAAGCGGGCCAGAGGAGCGAGGTCGTGCACGGGTGCGAGTGTATGGCCGGGGCCGGGAGGACGCTGCGGAGCGAGGGCAGCGCAGCACGCTGGGCAAACGCGTTTTTGTACTGGCCCGGGAATCCGCTAGAGTTCAACACGTCGCCGGGACGCGCAAGCGAAACGGAAACGACAAGCGGACGTGGCTCAGTTGGTAGAGCATCACCTTGCCAAGGTGAGGGTCGCGAGTTCGAATCTCGTCGTCCGCTCGAAGTGGGGGATCTTCCCGACCCCCTGCACTCCGGGTGGAGTGGCCGAGAGGCGAGGCAACGGCCTGCAAAGCCGTCTACACGGGTTCAAATCCCGTCTCCACCTCCAAGGACGATTAGCTCAGCGGGAGAGCGCTTCCCTGACACGGAAGAGGTCACTGGTTCAATCCCAGTATCGTCCACTGGATCTTCGGATCCCCCCGCGCGATTAGCTCAGCGGGAGAGCGCTTCCCTGACACGGAAGAGGTCACTGGTTCAATCCCAGTATCGCGCACGCAGTGCACATGATCCCGATCACCGGATCATGGTCCCGAGGACGATTAGCTCAGCGGGAGAGCGCTTCCCTGACACGGAAGAGGTCACTGGTTCAATCCCAGTATCGTCCACACGCCCCGGAGCCCCGGCCGCATCAGCGGCCGGGGCTCCGTCGTCGTCTCAGGAGGAGAAGAGCATCCGCCCGAAGCCGCGGTGGTGACCGTGGTGACCGTGGTGCGGGGCACCCCAGGCCGGGGCGTGCTGGGCGGGGTACGGCTGCGGGGCCGGCGGCGCGGGCGGGGCCTGCTGCACCCACTGCGCCTCCAGCCGGGTCAGCGCCTCGAGCTCGCCGTAATCGAGGAAGATCCCCCGGCAGCCGCTGCACTGCTCGATCTGGACGCCATTGCGGTTGTACGTGTGCATGGGCGCGTGGCACTTGGGACACTGCATGCTCGGCTCAACTCCTCGCCGTTCGGATGGTGTCCTCACCCTACGACGCGGGCTCGGGGTCCGACTCGGGAGGGAGTGTCGCAATTCTGGTACAGGCGTCGATGACGCTCCGTTCCACGTCGTCCAATGCGCGGTGCGCGGCCGACGACTTGGCGACGGCGAGCGCCGCGGTCTGGACGGTCAGGGCGCGGGCCGCAGTCTCCAGCCGGGGCCAGGGGTCCCCCTCCGACGGCACCGCCGGACCCCCGGCCGCGCGGTACGCGCCGAGGAACCGCGCCCAGATGCCGGGTGCCAGCAGCCCGGCCGCGAACCAGGCGGCGGGCCGGGCGAGGTCCCACGCGGGGTCCCCGAGGCCGAGGTCGTCGACGTCGATCAGCAGCCACGGACCGGTGGACGCCGGGTGGCGCACGAGCTGGCCGAGGTGGAGATCGCCGTGGCACAGCCGGCCGGGGCCGGGCGAGGGCGCCTCGTCGCGGGCCCAGGAGGGCAGGCGGGCCCAGGCGGCCAGCACGGGCGCGGCCGCCGGGTGCGGTCCGGCCGCCCGCATCCGCGCCACGGCCCGCGCCGCCTTCGCCGGGCCGCGCATCGGCGGCAGCGGGCCCGGGAGTCCGGCGGGCGGTACGGCGTGGAGACGGGCCAGCAGCGTCGCCGCCTCCTCCCAGGGCGCGGCGTCCGGGTCGGCGGGGTCGACGGGCGAGCCGTACGGCCAGGCGGTCACCGGACGCCCCCGCACCTGAGTGCCGGCCACCGGCAGCGGCGGCAGCAGGATCCCGGTGAGACGCGGGTGCGCGGCGACCGCGAGACGGGTGCGGTGCGCGGACCCGTCGGTGCCGGGCGCGTGCGCCTTGGCCACCGCGCGCCCGTGCCGTACGACGGTGCCGTCCGCGCGGTCGGCGAGCACGGCCGGCGCGTCCCGCCCGCAGGCGCGGCACCCCGCGCCCGGGGCGTGCGCCGCCCCTCGCGCGACCGCCGCCAGCTCCCGTACGAGCACCCCGTCGTCCATGCCCCGACCCTACGTGCCGGGCCGGCGGCCTCTCCCCCGGCCACCCGCGAAAAGGCAGTGGCCGGCAGCTCCCCAGCTGCCGGCCACCGATAGCCGTCCGCCGCACCCCCGTCCCCACGGGGTTGTTGGCCGGATGTCGTCGACCCGGGCCGCTCTCCCGGGTCCGGAGCGCCGCTCAGCGCCCCAGCATCACGCCCACGGACGACGCCTGTGTCACCACTGCGTCCCAGCCGCCGAAGGCGACCACCAGCAGGGCGGCCAGGGGAAGGACCATCGCCGTCGCCACCAGCGGGTGGCGGCGGGCGGACGGGCGGTCGCCGAACGGGCGGCTGCCGTGCGGGACGTGCCCCTTCAGCGATGCCATGTCCGCCATGGTTCCGGTTCCTCTCCTGTCGAGTCTGGCAGCGGCGGGTGCTTTACCTCGGGGGACGAGAGCTCCACCCGCCGCTTGTCTTCAACAGTAGGGACACGGCAGGTCCCGGGCGTCATGCCCGCGTACCGATTGACGGGCCTCCCCGAGGATGAGCCGCCGGTCCGCGGCGTACTCCCCTGGGTGGAGACCGGCCCCCCTACGCCTCAGGGTCGTCGGCCCGCGGTACCGGCTGCTCGACCACGACCTAGCACCCGGTTGGCCATGAAGCGGGCCGTCCGCACCACTGCCCCGGTACGGGTGACTTCGCTCACTTCCACCACCCCCCTGCGGACCGCCGTATCGACCCTGCGTCCCGCCCGGCTTGCCACCACTTCGTACGTCCGCGTCGTGTCCCCCGCGTCCACGACCATCTCCACCCGCTCGCCCTTCATCGATCCAATCCCCCTTCTGTGATGGATCATTGGGACTTCCCGCGGCCCGAGGAGCCTGCGTCGGCGGCCCCCTGACCACTCCTCAAATCTCCCACCGGGCACTGACAATCGATCGGCCCGCGAGGGCGCGGCCTATGAGCACACCGGGGCGCGGGTACGTAAGCTGTGCGACGTCAAAGGGAGTCAAACGGATAACCGCGGCTGCGGAGGTGGGGGCAACCCACCGTAGGTAGGGGACGGACATGGCGATGATGCGGCTCCGGCGCGAGGATCCGCGTGTCGTCGGCTCGTTCAGGCTGCACCGGCGGCTGGGCGCGGGCGGTATGGGGGTCGTGTACCTCGGTTCCGACCGGCGCGGGCAGCGGGTGGCCCTGAAGGTGATCCGGCCGGATCTCGCCGAGGACCAGGAATTCAGGTCGCGGTTCGCCCGCGAGGTGTCGGCCGCGCGGCGGATCCGCGGCGGGTGCACCGCCCGGCTCGTGGCGGCCGACCTGGAGGCGGACCGCCCGTGGTTCGCCACCCAGTACGTGCCGGGGCCGTCCCTGCACGACAAGGTCGCCGAGGAGGGGCCGCTGTCGGCGGCCGACGTGGCCGCCATCGGCGCCGCGCTCTCCGAGGGACTGGTCGCCGTCCACGAGGCGGGCGTCGTGCACCGGGACCTCAAGCCCTCGAACATCCTGCTGTCGCCCAAGGGCCCGCGGATCATCGACTTCGGCATCGCCTGGGCGACCGGCGCGTCCACGCTCACGCACGTCGGCACGGCGGTGGGCTCCCCCGGGTTCCTCGCCCCCGAGCAGGTCCGGGGCGCCGCGGTCACCCCCGCCACGGACGTCTTCTCGCTGGGCGCCACCCTGGCGTACGCGGCGATGGCCGACTCGCCGTTCGGACACGGCAGTTCCGAGGTCATGCTCTACCGCGTGGTGCACGAGGAACCGCAGCTGCGCGGCGTGCCGGACGCGCTGGCCCCGCTCGTACGGGCCTGTCTGGCCAAGGACCCGGAGGAGCGCCCCAGCACGCTGCAACTGTCCATGCGGCTCAAGGAGATCGCCGCGCGGGAGGCGCAGGGGCTGTCCGACGGGCGGCCGCTCGTGCCCCGTCCGGCCGCACGGCCCGCGGACGACCGCACGACGGGGCAGCTCACCGAGCGGTACACGGAGCGCACCGCGGAGCGGAGCACGGAGCGCGGCGCCGCGCGCACCACGCAGGGGCGCGCGCAGCGCACGCCGGCGCCTCACCCGTCACGCGGCGGCGCGCGGACCGGCGGTGGCGGGCGCCCCGCGTCCCGGCCGGGCGGCGCACGGCCCACGTCGGGCGGACGCAGGCCCGCGAACCCCCGGCTGCTGCGGCAGCGGATCGTCGTCTTCGTCGTCGTGACGCTGATCGTCCTGCTGGGGATCGCCGCGGCGCAGGCCCTGCAGGGGTAGCCGGGCGGACCCGGCGTCCCGCGGCCGCCGCTGCTGCGCGGGGCGCGTGCCCGGCCGGGGGCCGGGGAGGGGTGCGGGGGTCAGGCGGCGGGGCGGCCGGCGGTGACGGTGGGCAGGTCGGAGCGTCAGGCGCCGGGGCGGCCGGCGGTGACGGTGGGCAGGTCTGAGCGTCAGGCGCCGGGGCGGCCGGCGGTGACGGTGGGCCGGTCGGGGCGTCAGATGCCGGGGCGGCCGGTGGCCACCGCGTAGAACGCGACCGCCGCCGCGGCGCCCACGTTCAGCGAGTCCACTCCGTGCGCCATCGGGATGCGGACCCACTCGTCGGCAGCCATCAGCGCCTTCGCGGACAGGCCGTCGCCCTCCGCGCCCAGCATCAGCGCCACCCGCTCCAGACGGTGCGGAGCGGCCTCGTCGATCGCCGTCGCCTTCTCGTCGGGGGTCAGCGCGAGCAGCTGGAACCCTGCCTCCCGTACCGTCTCCAGGCCCCGGGGCCAGGACTCCAGGCGGGCGTACGGGACGGAGAACACCGCCCCCATGGAGACCTTCACGGAGCGGCGGTACAGCGGATCCGCGCAGTCCGGCGACAGCAGCACCGCGTCCATGCCGAGCGCGGCGGCACTGCGGAAAATGGCACCGATGTTGGTGTGATCGTTCACGCCCTCCATCACGACCACCCGGCGGGCGTCCCGCAGCAGTTCCTCCGCCGACGGCAGCGGCGTGCGCTGCATCGAGGCGAGCGCCCCGCGGTGCACGTGGTAGCCGGTGACCCGCTCCGCGAGATCCGGGTGCACCGCGTACACCGGGGCCGGGACCTCGTCGATCACGTCCCGCATGGCGTCGACCCACTTCGCCGACAGCAGCATCGAACGCATCTCGTAACCGGCCTGCCGGGCCCGCCGGATGACCTTCTCGCCCTCCGCGATGAACAGGCCCTCCGCCGGCTCGCGGCGGCGCCGCAGCTCGACGTCGGTCAGGCCCGTGTAGTCACGCAGGCGCGGGTCGTCGGGGTCGTCGACGGTGATGAGATCTGCCACAGGGTGATACTGCCTTGTCGTGCGTACGGTGCCAACGCCGTGCCCGGCGCGGGTCACCTCGGGTGACGAGTGTGCGGCTCAGACGGAGGACGGGGCCGGCCTCTTGTCGGGGCCCTCCTGGACGACGTCGCCGATGACGATCACGGCCGGCGGACGGACGTCCTCGGCCGCGACCCGCTCCGCCACCGTCGCCAGCGTGGCGTCCACACGGCGCTGCGCGGCCGTCGTGCCCTCCTGGATCAGCGCCAGCGGTGTGTCCGGGGCCTTGCCGTACGCGACCAGGGCCCGCGCGATGGCCCCGATCTTGTCCACGCCCATCAGGATCACCAGCGTGCCGCGCAGCTTGGCGAGCGACTCCCAGTCGACCAGCGAACGCGGGTCCTCGGGAGCCACGTGGCCGCTGACCACCGTGAACTCGTGCGCCACCCCGCGGTGCGTCACCGGGATGCCCGCGGCGCCCGGGACGCTGATCGAGCTGGAGATGCCCGGCACGACCGTGCAGGCGATGCCCGCCTCGGCCAGTGCCTGCGCCTCCTCCATGCCGCGCCCGAACACGAACGGGTCACCGCCCTTGAGGCGGACCACCGACTTGCCCGCCTTGGCGTGCTCGATGAGGGCGTTGTTGATGGCTTCCTGCGCCATGAAGCGGCCGTACGGGATCTTCGCCGCGTCGATCACCTCGACGTGCGGCGGCAGCTCGTCCAGCAGATCACGGGGGCCGAGGCGGTCCGCGATGACCACGTCCGCCTCCGCGAGCAGGCGGCGGCCGCGGACCGTGATCAGGTCCGGGTCGCCGGGGCCGCCGCCGACCAGCGCGACGAAGGGCGTACGGGCCCGGTGGTGCGGTGCGCCGATCGAGCCGTCGCGCAGCCCCTCGACGATCGCGTCCCGCACCGCCGCCGAGCGCCGCGGGTCGTGGCCCGTCAGCACCGCCACCGTGACGCCCTCGCTGCGGCCGGTCGCCGGGGTCCATGCCGTGGCCGCCTCGGCGTCGTCCGAGCGGACGCACCACACGCGGTGGCGCTCCGCCTCGGCGGACGCGCGTGCGTTCGCCTCCGGGTCGGTGGCCGCGATCAGCGCGTACCAGGCGTCGGCGAGGTCGCCGTCCTCGTACCGGCGCCGTACCCAGGTGATCTCTCCCGCCTCCGCCATCGCCTCGACGGACGGCGTCGCGGACGGGGAGACGAGGGTGATGTCCGCGCCCGCCGCGATCAGGGCGGGAAGACGGCGCTGGGCGACCTGGCCGCCGCCGATGACGACGACACGGCGCCCGGACAGGCGAAGTCCGACGGGGTAGGCGGGCTGCTCGGCGTACTCGACCATGGGGATGCGGCTCCTCGGCGAGGCGGTGATGCGGTGTGCGGGGCCGCTGCGACGGTGAAGCGGCTGGTGGGGCGGGGGGTGGAGCGGGGGAGGTCGCTTGCGACCACCTTACGGTGCGGGGCAAGGCACCGGTCCGGGGGCAGGGGCTACGGGACCGGAGCGGGGGCTGTCGGGGCCGGGGCGGGTGGCGCCCTGGGCCCGGGACGGGTGGTGTTGGTCCGGGCCCGGGGCGGGTGCTGCTGGTGTGGGCCAGGACCGTGCTGCTGGTCCCGCTCGGGACGGTGCTGCTGGTGTGGGCCTGGGCCGGGTGGTGCCGGCCCGGGCCCGGGACGGGGGGTGCCGGGGAGCTGTCCGGTGGGCCGTGGTCGGGGGGCGGGAGTTCCGGTGGGGGGCGGTCGGACTCTCGTTCACCGCGCTTCGCGCGAGTTCAGTCGCCCTACGTCCGACCACCCCCCACGCTCCGCCCCCGCCCCCCTCACGTACGTGGGCGGCGCACTCCCGTACCCGTCACTTCTCGGTGACACCCGCCGAGTCGAACGTCGCCACCTCGTGCATCGCGCGCGCCGCGCTCTGCACGATCGGGAGCGCCAGCAGCGCACCCGTGCCCTCGCCGAGGCGGAGGTCGAGGTCCACCAGCGGGCGCAGGCCCAGCTTGTTGAGGGCCGCCACGTGGCCCGGTTCCGCGCTGCGGTGGCCGGCGATGCAGGCGGCCAGCGACTCGGGTGCGATGGCGCGGGCCACGAGCGCCGCGGCGCCCGCGCTGACTCCGTCCAGGACGACCGGTGTGCGCAGCGACGCGCCGCCCAGGATGAAGCCGACCAGTGCCGCGTGCTCCAGGCCGCCGACCGCGGCGAGGACGCCCAGGGGGTCCGTCGGGTCGGGCTGGTGGAGGGCCAGCGCCCGGCGGACGACGTCCACCTTCCGCGCGTGCATCTCGTCGTTGATGCCCGTGCCGCGGCCGGTGACCTCCGCCGGGTCGACCTCCGTGTAGACGGAGATCAGCGCGGCCGACGCCGTGGTGTTCGCGATGCCCATCTCGCCGGTGAGCAGCGCCTTGTTGCCCGCCGCGACCAGATCGCGGGCCGTCTCGATGCCCACCTCGACCGCGGCGAGGACCTCCTCGCGGGTGAGCGCGGGACCGGTGGTGAAGTCGGCCGTGCCGGGGCGCACCTTGCGCGGCAGGAGGCCCGGCGTCGCGGGCAGGTCCCCGGCGACCCCGACGTCGATGACGCAGACCTCGGCCCCGACCTGGTTGGCGAACGCGTTGCAGACCGCGCCTCCGCCCAGGAAGTTGGCGACCATCTGGGCCGTCACCTCCTGCGGCCACGCCGTGACGCCCTGGGCGTGCACGCCGTGGTCGCCCGCGAAGATCGCCACGGCCGCGGGCTCGGGGATCGGCGGGGGGCACATCCGGGACAGGCCGGAGAGCTGCGCGGAGATGATTTCGAGCATGCCCAGGGCCCCGGCGGGCTTGGTCATGCGCTTCTGCCGCTCCCATGCCTCGCCGAGCGCCTTCGCGTCCAGGGGGCGGATGTTGGAGACGGTCTCCTGGAGGAGGTCGTGCGGCTCCTCGCCGGGCAGCGCGCGGCGGCCGTAGGTCTCCTCGTGGACGACCCACGACAGCGGGCGCCGCTTGGACCAGCCCGCCTGCATCAGCTCCGGCTCGTCGGGGAATTCGTCGACGTAACCGACGCAGAGGTACGCGACCACTTCGAGGTGCTCGGGCAACCCGAGGGCGCGGACCATCTCGCGCTCGTCGAAGAAGCTGACCCAGCCGACGCCGAGGCCCTCGGCGCGGGCGGCGAGCCAGAGGTTCTCGACGGCCAGCGCCGACGAGTACGGCGCCATCTGCGGCTGGGTGTGACGGCCCAGCGTGTGCCGGCCGCCCCGGGTGGGGTCGGCGGTGACGACGATGTTGACCGGCGTGTCGAGGATCGCCTCGATCTTCAGTTCCTTGAACTGCTTCGCCCGGCCCTTCGGCAGCGACTTCGCGTACGCCTCACGCTGGCGCTGTGCGAGCTCGTGCATCGTCCGCCGGGTCTCGGCGGAGCGGATGACGACGAAGTCCCAGGGCTGCGAGTGCCCCACGGACGGAGCGGTGTGGGCGGCTTCGAGGACCCTGAGCAGTACCTCGTGCGGGATCGGGTCGCTGCGGAATCCGTTGCGGATGTCACGGCGCTCACGCATCACGCGCAGGACCGCCTCACGCTCGGCGTCGTCGTAGCCGGGGGCGGGAGGGGCCGGCGGGGCGACCGCCGTCGTCTCCTGGGCGGTGCCGGTGGTGGTGTCGGCGCCGTTGTCCGCAGTGACGCCGGCGGTGGTGTCGGCTTCTGTGGCCGTGTCCGCGGTGGCGGCGTCGTCCGCGGTGGTGGCGTCGTCCGTGGCGGCGTCGTCCGTGGTGGCGTCGGTCGTGGCGGCCGGGGCGGTCGGCTGCTCCTGCGGCTGAGCGGACTCAGGGGTCTCCTGGGGCTCCTGCGCCTGCGGGGCCTCCTGCGTGAGGGCGCCCGCCGGTTCCCCGGCGGCCGGAGCCTCGGACGCAGGGGCCTCGGCGACCGGAGCCTCGGCAACCGGGGCCTCGGCGACCGGGGCCTCGGCGACCGCAGGCTGGGCAGCGGGAGCTTCCGCCACCGGAGCCTCGACCGCAGAAGCCTCGGCACCCGGAGCCTCGGGCGCGGGGGTCTCGGCGACCGGAGCCTCCGCGACCGCAGGCTGCGCAAGGGGAGCTTCCGCCACCGGAGCCTCGGGCGCAGGGATCTCGGCGACCGGAGCGTCCACGACCGGAGGCTGGGGCGCAGCGGCCTCGGCAACCGGGACCTCGGCAACCGGAGCCTCGGAGGCCGGGGCCTCCGGCGTCGCGTGCGCGGCGGGCGCGGGCTCGGGCTGCTCGGCGGCCGGGGCGGGCTCGGCGGGGGCCGGGGCCTGCGGCTCCTGCGGGTCCGCGGCGGCGGCCGGCTCCTGCGCGGTCTCCGCGACGGGGGCCGCCACCGGGTGGGCGTCGCCGTCGCGCGGCGCCGGAACCATCGGCTGCGGAGCCGGCTCGGCGGCCGGCGTGGGGGCCAGGTGAGGTGTCGTCGGAACGGACCCCTCGACCGGGACGAACTGTGCGGCGGGCGGCTCCGGAACGACCGTTTCTGCTGCGACGGGAGCCGGCGCCTGCGGTTCCTGGGGCTCGTGGGCCGGCTGGGACGGCCACGGCTCCGCGCCCTGCGGCGGGATCTCGGCGAGCTGGGGTCCGGACAGGCCGGGGGCGGGCTCCTCGCGCGGCACGTCCAGGTACTCGGGGCCGGTCATGGCCGGGGCCGGGTGGTGCACCGGCGCGGTGGCCGGTCCCCGGTCGGCGAGCGAGCGGACCACGCCGGACGGCGCCTCGGGCACGGGCGGGCCCATGTGGAGGGGGCGCCGCGCGGGCTGCGGGCCCTGCGCCGCGGGAGCCGCGACCGGCGCGGGGGCCGGGGCCTCCGCCGGAGCGGGTGCGTGCGGCGCCATGCGGACGGCGCTGAGGTCCACCGACCCCGAGTCACGGCCGCCCGCCACATGCGCGTCGGCCTCCGGCGCGACCTGCTCGTACCCGGCCGGCTCGTAGCCCTCGTACGTCTCGTACACGGGCTGCGGCTGCTCGGGGACGGTGAACTCCGGGGCAGGAGCGGGGGCCGCGGGAGCGTCCTGCGCCGGCGGGGCCGGGACGCCCGCCGCGGCGGGCGCCTCCGCCGGAGCCGGAGCGGGCGCGGGGGCGGACGCGGACGCGGATGCTGCGTGCTGCGGTACCGGGACCTGGTGCGCCGGCATCGGGTGCACCGGCGGCGCGACGGCGGCGGTCTGCGGATCGCCGCCCCACGCGCCCTGGGCGCCCGGCATCAGCAGCAGATCGTCGTCCTCGGCAGCGCTTTCGGAGGGGTCGAGGAAGGTGTACGCGCCCGGAGCGGGGATGCTCGGCTGCTCCACCATGCCTGCGTTCTCCGGCTGCCCCTCGCCCGGGACCTGGCCGGTGTCAGTCATGCGTACCCCTCGCCCATCGGTTGTGCTCCTTCAGACCTACGCCCGCACCAACAAGAACGAGCGTGCGCGCCGCGCGGCACGAAGGGCCGCGGACACCACGTATTCTCGCGGGCTTCCCCCAGGCATGGCAGCGTGATCCGCCGCCGGTGACTGTGGACTGCGCCACGTCGCGCGCCCCCCCTGATACGCCGTACCACAGTCGCAGCCTCAAAGAAGGTCACTTTTCCGGACATTGACGAAGGAACCGCCGAACGCCCGGCTGCGGTACAACAATCGGCCAGCCTACCCGGCGTGCCGTAGTGGCTCGGTCACGGGGCCGCGGCCGACCGGCTCCCGGCCAGCAGGAAGACCACCGAGCGGTCCCGTTCCTGCCAGTCGGCGGTGTCGAGTTCGACGGTCTGGAGCAGTGCGCACTCGACGGTGTACCCGCCCTCCGTGAGGGCGGCGCCGATCGCCTCGGCCTCGTCCCTGGTGGTGGCGTGCGCGACGATCCGCTCGGGGCGGCGGTCGGCGCAGGCGGCGACGACGGCCGCTCCCCCGCCCCCGACGCGTACGACGTCGGGCTCCGGGATCCGCTCCAGCACGTGCGGCGCGTGTCCAGCGACGGTCTGCACCTGCACGCCGTGGCGGCGAGCGGCGGCCTCGGTGCGGGCGCAGGCACCGGGGTCGGCGTCGACGGCGATGACGGCCGCGCCGAACCGGGCCGCTTCCACGGCGAGGGCGCCGGAGCCGCAGCCGATGTCCCAGACGAGGTCGCCGGGGCGCGGCCCGAGGCGGGCCAGCTGGGCGGCGCGCAGGTCCGCCGACTCGCCCCTGCCCGGTGCTCCGTCGTACGCGCCGGGCGGCAGCGCCCAGCCGCGTACGGTGCCGGGGTCGCGGCCCATCAGCCACGGCCCGCTCGGCGCTCCCGCGGCGGGCGGGGCGGCGGGTGCGGCCGCGGAGCCGCCGATGACGATGACGACGTTGGGGTCGCGCCAGGCGTGGTCGGCGGCCTTGTCGGAGGTGAGGACGCTGACCTGTTCCCGCTCGGTACCGAGCTCCTCGCAGATCACGAAGGTGCGGTGGACGCCTTCGAGCAGCAGTGCGAGCTCGGCGGGTCCGGCGCCCGGGGAGGTGAGGACGGCGACCTTGGGGTGCGCCCGGCAGATGTTGACGGCGCGGCGCAGCGTACGGCTGTGCGCGACGACGATCTGGGCGTCGTCCCACGGCATGCCGGCGCGGGCGAAGGCCGCGGCGACCGAGGAGACCGCGGGCACCACCTCGACCTCCAGTCCGTACTGGGGGGCGCGCAGGGTGCGGACGACGCCGAAGAAGCCCGGGTCGCCGTCGGCGAGGACGACGGCGGTGCCGCGGTGGCCGGCGATGCGGCGGGCGGCGAGGTCGACGCTGCCGAGGCGGATGCGCTCGGCGGCGGGCGGGATCTCGGGGAGCGCCAGGTGGTGGGCGGCTCCGGCCACCAGGGTGGCGGCCGACAGGGCGGACCGCGCGGCCGCGGTGAGGGGCGAGCCGTCCCAGCCGATCACCGTGACCCGGTCGGCCATCTTCGTCTGCCTCCTGGTGAGTTGGTGCAGGTCGGGCAGGGCGAGGGTACCTCGGTTCGCTGTCGTCAGTTCCAGTCGGTGAAGCCGGAGTAGCCGGCGTCGGCCAGTTGGTCGGCGCCGTCGAAGTCCTCCGGGAGCAGGCTCCACACGATCAGGTCGGTCCTGACGTCGGTCCAGCCGCCGTCCTCCGTCCGGGTGCGCGCTATCCAGGCGTTGCGCAGGACGCCTTCGCTGATGCAGCCGATCTTCTGGGCGACCTGCTGGGAGGCGGTGTTGTCGGCGGGGGTGCGCAGTTCGAGGCGCTCGAAGCGCAGGTCGCGGAAGAGCCACTGCGCGACGGCGAGGACGGATTCGGTGGCGTACCCCTCGCCGCGGGCCCAGGGGGCGGTGATGTAGGAGACCTCGGTGGCGCGGATGCGCCAGTCGGTGTTGCCGAGGCGGATGGTGCCGACGAGCCGCTGGGTCAGGAACTCGGTGACGGCCAGGGCGATCCCGCGGCCCGCGGTGCGCTGTGCGGGAGCGATCCTGCGGACCCACTTCTCGGCGTCCGCCGTCGTGTAGGGATGGGGCACGGCGGTCCAGGCGACGACCGTCTCGTCGTTCATCATCTCGGTGTGCGCGGGGACGTCCGCTTCCTCGTAGGGGCGCAGCACCAACCGCTCCGTGCTGATGGAGATGTCCGGGAAGGTGGTAGTCATGCGCTGCTCCATGCCGAAGACCGTCCGTAAAGCCATGAACGCACAGCATGCAGCATGGGGCACAGGGTGCGCATGGGTGGGTCGGTACGGCTGCGTCGTTACGTCACCGTTGTGACGCCGGCCGGTGCCCGGGATCCGTGCCGGGACGCGTTCGCTGCCCGTGCCCGGCGGGCCGTGGGCGGCCGGGGATGTGCCGCAGGCCCCCCGCACCGGACGGGGTGCGGGGGACCTGCGGACGGCGGCTGCGGCTGCGGCTTGTTACTTGACGGCGCCGAAGGCCGGGACGACCGAGCCGTTGCTGTAGGTGTCCTCGATGTACTTCTTCACCTCGGGCGAGTTGAGCAGCCCGGCGAGCTTCTTCACCCGCGGGTCGCTCTCGTCGCCCTTCTTGACGGCGAGGAAGTTGGCGTACGGGTTGCCCTCGGCCTTCTCCAGCGCCAGGGCGTCCTTGGCCGGGTTGAGCTGGGCCTCGATGGCGTAGTTGCCGTTGATGACGGCGGCGTCCACGTCGTTCAGGGCGCGGGGCACGGTGGCCGCCTCCAGCTCCTTGAACTCCAGGCCCTTCCTGTCCTCGATGTCGGAGAGCTTGGCGTCGGCGCCCACGCCGTCCTTGAGGGTGATCACACCGTGGTCGGCGAGGAGCTTGAGCGCGCGGCCCTCGTTGGTGGTGTCGTTGGGGACGGCGACGGTCTGGCCGGGCTTGAGGTCCTTGAGGTCCTTGACCTTCTTGGAGTAGAAGCCCAGCGGCTCCAGGTGCACGTTGACGACCGGGACGATGTCGGTCTCGTTCTTCTTGTTGAAGTCGTCCAGGTACGGCTTGTGCTGGAAGTAGTTGGCGTCGACCTGACCGGACTGGGTGGCGGTGTTGGGCAGGACGTAGTCCGTGAACTCCTTCACCTCCAGCTTGAGGCCGGCCTTCTCCGCCAGGTTGTCCCGGACGTAGGTGAGGATGTCGGCGTGCGGCGTCGGGGACGCGGCGACGACGAGCGGCGTGGCGGCGCCGTCCTTGCCCGAGCCGGACGAGGAGGCCGGGTCGGAGGCCGTGCCGCAGGCCGTGAGGCCGAGGGTGAGGACGGTGATGCCGGCGAACGCCGTGGTGAGCTTGATGTTCTTACGCACGAAAAGTGCCTCTTTCTGGTGGTGCGGACTGCGCCCGGACAAGGAGTGCGGGCTGGAGGGGGAAGTCAGTTGGTGGTGCGGCCCCGGCGCGCGAGGAGGCGTACTGCCCCGTCGCCGATGAGCTGGACGACCGTGACGATGACGATCAGCAGCACCACGGTGATGAGCATGAAGTTGGTCTCGAAGCGCTGGTAGCCGTAGGTGATGACCTTGGAGCCGAGGCCTTCGCCCCCGACCGCGCCGGCCAGCGCCGAGTAGCTGATCAGCGTGATCACCGTGGTGGTGAGGGCCGCGATCAGGGAGGGCAGGGCCTGCGGGAGCAGCACCTTCCCCACGATGGTCGGGATGGAGCCGCCCATGGACTGCACGGCCTCGACGAGCCCGTGGTCCACCTCGCGGACGGCCGTCTCGACCAGGCGCGCGAAGAACGGGATGGCGCCGATGGAGAGCGGCACGATCATCGCGGAGGGACCGATGAAGGTGCCGACCACCAGGGTCGTGAAGGGGATCAGGGCGATCAGCAGGATGATGAACGGCAGCGAGCGGCCGATGTTCACGATCCCGCCGATGACCTTGTTCACCGGGCGGTTCTGCAGCAGTCCGCCCTTGTCGGTCAGGACGAGCAGGACACCGAGCGGGAGGCCGCCGATGACGGTGACGACGGTGGACCACAGCACCATGTAGAGCGTGTCGATGGTGCCCTGCTCCAGCAGGGGCCGCATCTCTTCCCAGGTCACTTCGCGGTCTCCTTCACCAGGCCCTGCGCGGGCACGTGCAGCTGCTGCGGCCGGCCGGGCCGCTGCGCCTCGTCGTCGACGACGTCGACCTGCAGTCCCTGCTCGCGCAGGAAGCCGATGGGCACGACGTTGTCCTCGTACCGGCCGGGCAGCTCGATGCGCATGCGGCCGATCTGCCGGCCGCCGACGGTGTCCATGGCGGCGCCGAGGATGGAGATGTCGATGTTGTACGTGCGTGCGAGCTGCGAGATGACGGGCCGGGTGGCGGCCTCGCCGTGGAAGGTGACGTCGATGACCGTACGGTCGGGGCCGGATGCCTGCCCGTTCACCGGGAACAGCTCGTGGGCGAGTTCGGAGCCCGGCGTGGCCAGCAGGCCGGCGACCGTGCCGGACTCGACGATCCTGCCCTTCTTCATGAGGGCGGCCGAGTCGCAGATGGTCTTGACGACGTCCATCTCGTGCGTGATGAGGAGGACGGTCAGGCCGAGCTGCTGGTTGAGGTCGCGCAGCAGCTGGAGGATGGAACGGGTGGTCTCCGGGTCGAGCGCGCTGGTGGCCTCGTCCGAGAGCAGCACCTTCGGATTGCCGGCCAGCGCCCGGGCGATGCCGACGCGCTGCTTCTGCCCGCCGGAGAGCTGGGCGGGGTACGCCTTGGCCTTGTCGGCGAGGCCGACGAGGTCGAGGAGTTCGAGGGCGCGGCGGGAGCGGTCGGCTCCGGAGACGCCGAGGATCTCCAGGGGCAGCTCGACGTTGTCCTGCACGGTGCGCGAGGACAGCAGGTTGAAGTGCTGGAAGACCATGCCGATGCGGCTGCGCGCGCGGCGCAGGTCCTTGCCGGCGCGGCGGCCGCGGCCGGCGAGCGCGGTGAGGTCGGTGCCGTCGACCGTCACGGTGCCGGCGGTGGGGCGCTCCAGGAGGTTGACGCAGCGGATGAGCGAGGACTTGCCGGCGCCGCTCTGTCCGATGACGCCGAAGACCTCGCCCTCGCGGACGTGGAGGTCGACGCCGTCCAGAGCGGTGACCTGGCGGCCTCTCGACTCGTAGACCTTGGTCAGGCCCGAGGTGGTGATCACAGGGGTTTTCCGTCACTGTCGAGTGCGCGGCGCGGAGTCCGCCGGGCACGGGGCGTTCGTCGATCCGACGCACGGCACGGCTGATTCGGCTGGTGGCCGGGGATGCGTGCGCGCGGGGCAGGGCGTCGCGGTCCGACGGTGGGTACGGACGCGGCGGCTCGCTCGCTGTCGGTCTCGCTTCGGGGCGCGAGGCTCAGGCAGGGGCCCTCAGAAGGCGCACATTCGACACATACAACGAGCACCGGGCGTCGTCATCGCCTCGGTCGCAAGGGTGCGGCTGCTCGTCGTGGTCATGCGTGCCAGTAAAGCAGACACGTCTTCGCGGGCCGGACGATTGTCCGAATAGCGGACCGCACCAGTGCAGCATACGGACATCCGCCTGCCGTATTTGCCACCCGGATCTCCTGCTCCCACGCCGCTGACCTGCGCGAACACCACCGAAGGCGGTGCTCGGCGGCGCTCGCTCCGAACGGCGCGGGCCGGCCTCCTGTGGTCAAGACCACGGTCGGTCGCGGTGCCCGGGCCGGCGCTGCCGCCACCGGGGGCGGTCGCGGCGGCTCCGGCGTCCCGTATTAACCTCGGGCGCATGCTCGACGCCTTGACGATCGCGGTCTCCGCGGCCGCGCTCGCCCTCGCCGCCTGGTGCGGCTTCGCCGCCTACCGGGACCAGCCGACGAAGGACTGGCACTTCATCGGTATGGCGGTGGTGACGGTGCTGGCGCTGGCGCAACTGGTCGTCGGGGTCGTCCGGCTCGCCCGGGGTGAGAAGGCCGACGAAGGCACGGCCATCTTCCTCGCCTATCTGATCGGCGCGTTCTGCGCGGTGCCGGCGGCCGGGTTCATGTCGCTCGCGGAGCGCACCCGCTGGGGATCGGCGACGGTGGCGGCGGGCGCGGTGGTGCTGGCGGTGCTCGAAGTGCGCCTCTTCGACATCTGGGAGGGCTGAGAGGTGACGGAGCGCCGGTTGGCGAAGGGCCCGGGCATGCCGCTCGTCTGGCTCTACGGCGTGATGTCCGTGGGCGCGGTGTCGCGGTCGGCGCTGCAGATCGCCACCGAGTTCGGCCGGGCCCCGCTGGCGTACACGCTGTCCGCGCTGGCGGCGTTGGTGTACGTCTTCATCACGTACACGCTGGTGCGGGGCGGGGAGACGGCCCGCAGGGCGGCGCTGGTGTGCTGCGCCGCCGAGCTCGTGGGCGTGCTGGTCGTGGGGACCTGGACGGTGCTGGACCCGGGGGCCTTCCCGGACGCCACGGTGTGGTCGAAGTACGGATTCGGATACGTCTTCATCCCGGTGCTGCTGCCGGTGACCGGGATCATGTGGCTGCGGAAGGCCGGGGTCAGGCGGCCTTCTCCAGCGTGACGAGGGTGAGGCGCGGGCCCACTTCCCGGGTGGCGACGGCCTCGTAGCCCCTCTTGCGGTAGAGGCGGAGGTTGCCCTCGCTGCGGTGGCCGGTGAAGAGCTGGTACCGCTGGGCGGCGGGGTCGGCGGCGAAGTGCTGCTCGATGGCGTCGAGAAGACGTCCGCCGAGGCCGTGGCGGCGCATCCGCGGGTGGACGATGAGCTTGGCGATGCGGGCCGTGCCGGTGTCGTCGATCTCGCCGCGTACGGAGGCGACGACCTCGCCACCGAGACGCGCCACGAGGGCGTGGCCGCGGGCGATTTCGGCCTTGAGGTCGTCGAGGCTCTGGGTCAGGGGCTCGATGGAGTAGTCGCCGTAGAGCTCGGCTTCGCTCTGGTAGCACAGGTACTGCAACTTCAGGATGTGTTCCGCGTCCTGCTCGTCCGCCGCTGCGATGGTCACGCTCATGCCCATGTGTGCCTGCCTCCGGCTCACCTGATACGCCCTGTCGGTCTACCGCACCTTTCCCCGATGTTCAGGAGCGGCAACCTCTGCCGCGAGCATTCTGCGCAGACATCCCAGGCAGCGGGAACGCATCGGCCCCAAACTGCCTTGTGAGATACCCAACTCTCCTGCGATTTCGCGGTATGTGGGATCCTTCGGCGACAGCATCGCAGTCAGCAGCCGTCGGCAGTGGGCGGGCGTCCGGTCGATCGCGGCGCGCAGGACGCGGCGGCGCTCGGCGACGAGGGCCGCACGCTCCGGCTCGGCGGCGTCGGGGCCGGGACCGTCGCCGTCGCCGCCTCCCCCGGCGTAGGGGCGTTCGCGCCCGGCGGTGCGGCGGGCCCGGCGGGCCTCGGCTCGGACGGCGCGGCGCAGCCAGTCGGCGGGTTGGGCCGGTACGCCCGGGCCGTCGTCGTCCAGCCGCTCAAGGAGCCGGAGCCACACGGCCTGTTCGAGGTCGCCCGCCTCCACCCCGGCGGCCGCCGCCTCGGCCTGCGACTCGGCGGCGAGGAGCGGCGCGAGGGCCCTGACGAGCTCCCGCACGGCATGCGCCGCGCCGCGCGGCGACGGGGTGTCCCGGGCCTGCGCGGCGGCCCGGATGCGCGCGGCGCCGCAGCCGGACGCGGCGCCACGCGCCGACGGGGTGCCGCGGCCGGGCGCGACGCCCCTGGTGCGCGTCGGGGCTTCGGCGGGCGCGGACGCGGTGGCAGTGGCGGACGAATCGGCGGGCTGTCCGGTCGGTGTCGTCATGCCGCGCACGACACCCGCCCCGCCGCGCACGGTTTCACCCCCGCGCCCAAACCCCCCGTCCGGATGGACGCTGCGGCACGGAGTTGACGCAGGCGCGGGCGAGCCGGAGGCGGGGGGCGGGCGTGGGCGTGGGCGTGGCGGCCCCGGCCCGCCCCCCCCCCCCGGCCCCCCGGGGGGGGGCCCCCCGGGGGGGGCCCGGGGGGGGCGGCGGGGGGGGGCGGCGCGCCCCCCCCCCCCCCCCCCGGC
>NZ_JBITEO010000029.1:90678-94813 GCF_044455245.1 Streptomyces sp. NPDC051310 | reverse complement strand
CGGCCCCCCCCGCCCCCCGCCCCCCCCCCCCCCCCCCCCCCCCCCCCGCCCCCCCCCCCCCCCCCCCCCCCCCCCCCCCCCCCCCCCCCCCCCCCCCCCCCCCCCCCCCCCCCGGCCGGAAGATATCGTTCCCCTGCTCACAGCAGGAACGATCATTCACCGAGGAGTGAGAGCCATCAGACGCACATGGGCATCGGCGCTGGTCGCAGGGTCTTTGCTGACCCTGCTGTTCGTCCCTTCCCCGGCCGCGGTGGCCGTGGACGAGCCCCCGGTCGTCACGGGTGCGGTGTTCAACGATCCGCAGGGCACCACCGCCGAGCAGGACGCGGTAAAGAACCACATCATCAAGGCGATCGACAACACCCAGAGCGGCCGTACGCTGCGCGCCGCCCTGTACGCCCTCACCGACACCGGTTACAGCGACGCGCTGCGCCGCGCGCACGACCGCGGGGTGCAGGTGCGCGTCGTCCTGGATCACACCTACTCCACGTCCACGGCCGCGACGCAGCTCAAGACCACCCTCGGCACCGACCGCACCCGGGCGTCCTGGCTGCACGTCTGCCCCAAGGACCGCGCGTGCATCGCCGACGTCACGGTCGACGCGGACAAGAACCACATCAACCACAACAAGTTCTTCCTCTTCTCCCGGGTGGGTGATCCGGGGGTCGCGGAGGACGTGGTGATCCAGACCTCCGCGAACCAGACGCCGGCGAACACCTCCCGCTTCTGGAACAACGCCTACACCTCGGTGGGCAACACCGAGCTCTACACGGCGTACACCGCGTACTTCAACGACCTGGCCGACGAGAACCGCAACGCGGACTACTTCCGGCAGGGCACCACCGGCGGGGCAGAGAAGTACTACTTCTTCCCGCAGCAGAGCGGCGACCTGATCGTCGACGTGCTGAAC
Source organism: Streptomyces sp. NPDC051310 (assembly GCF_044455245.1). Classification (NCBI taxonomy): domain Bacteria; kingdom Bacillati; phylum Actinomycetota; class Actinomycetes; order Kitasatosporales; family Streptomycetaceae; genus Streptomyces; species Streptomyces sp. NPDC051310. The sequence goes on along the minus strand of NZ_JBITEO010000029.1, from coordinate 93,903 downwards.
AACGTGTTGTGCACCGGCAACACGGTGGTCGGGTCCGCCTCCCACAAGACGGTGGTCCGCGTCGCGGCGTACGCCTTCTACCGGGCGGACGTGGCGAACAGGCTGAGGGCCCTCGCCGACCAGGACTGCTGGATCGAGGTCGTCTACAACGAGACCGACGAGCTGGCGGCCCTGGGCAATCACGCGCGGATCAAGCCGTACAAGCTGCGCCTGGACAACGGCACGCCGGCGACCGAGGGCGACGACCTGTTCGTGCACTCCAAGTACCTGCTGGTCGAGGGCAATTACGCGGGTCACCCGGACACCAAGTGGACCTTCACCGGCTCCCACAACCTCGACGTCTCCTCCCTGCGGGAGAACGACGAGGCCCTGCTGCGCGTCGAGGGCGCGGCGACCCACGACGCCTACCGCGGCAACTTCCTCGCCATGCGTTCCGTGGCGACCCTGACCGGCTGACGTCCGCGCCGGACCGCGGCGGCGCGGGCCGCCGCGGACGGGAAGGTTCCCGGGGCCGGCTGGCAGCGGCGACGACGGCGGCCGGCCCCGTCACGCGCCACCCCGCGTTCGCCGCGGCGCTCGGCGGCACGGTCCGCGCGGACCCCCACTAGCCGCCGAGCCAGCCCCGCAGCAGACGGCTGACCGCCGGCATCGCCACGTACGTCATCAGGACGTTGTAGACGCCCGCGATGACCGCCCCGGCGAGAGCCACGGGCAGCGTGGTCAGGTGGGGGACCAGGAGGTGGCCGCCGAGCAGCGTGATCGGGTAGATCGCCAGGGTGGCGCTGATCGCCATCTTCCAGCGGGGCGGCGCGGGCCGCGTCGACCCCGGCGCGGCGAACCAGGTCTCCATGCCCGTGAGCGTCCGCCGCGCGATCTCGGTGTGATGGTGGCCTGCGCAGTGCGCGAACCACTGTGCCCGCTCCGGGGACTCCTGCCAGGTCCGGCAGGCTTCCGCGTCCCGGAAGCGGTGCACCAGGAACCACGGCGCGCCGCCCCCCGAGGAGCGGAACAGTCCGTACCCGAGGTGTCCCGGGAAGCGGGAGGCGCACTCCAGGATGCCCTTCGCCCACTGCTCGAAGGCGGCTTCGTGCCCGGGCTCCACCCGGCGTGCTATCAGCAGGGTCACCTCGCCGGCGTCGGCGGGGACGGTGGCGTGTTCCAGGCTCGGCGCAGTCACTCGTTCGTACTCCTCGTCATCGCGCCGCGCCCGGGGACACCTTACGGCGCGCCGCGTGGTGCCGCGTGTGCCGGTGCTCGCCCCGCGCGTACGGCCCGCCCATCCGCGCCATGACAAGATGACCACCCGGCCGGAGGCCGGGACACGACAACCGCGGCTCGGAAAGGTGCACGGGGGACATGCACGGCGATTCAGGCGCCCGCAAGGATGGCGGATACCAGCTCAGCCACGCCATGTGGCTCGAGAAGGCGGGAGACGTGGAGGGGGCCGCCGCCGCCTACCGGACGGTCATCGAAGCCGGTGTCCCGCACACCGCGGGGATGGCCGCGACCAACCTCGGCGTCCTCCTGACCCGACACGGCGACCCGGAAGGGGCGGCCGCCGCCTACCGGCAGGCCGTCGACTCCGGCCACCCGGACGCCGCCCCGCTGGCCGCGGCCAACCTCGGGGTCCTGCTCCAGCAGCAGGGTGACGTGGACGGGGCGGCCGCCGCCTACCGGTCGGCCGTCGACTCCGGCCACCCTGACGCGGCTCCCCGCGCGGCCTTCGACCTGGGCAACATGCTGGCCGAGCGCGGTGACGCGGAAGGAGCCCGGGCGGCACTCCAGCACGCCGTCGACTCCGGCCATCCCGAGGACGCACCGGGAGCGGCGTTCTGCCTGGGCTACCTGCTGAAGCAGCAGGGCCGCCCGGAGGAGGCCCGCGCCGCCTACCAACTGGCCATCGACTCCGGTCATCCGCGAGCAGGCTCCATGGCGGCCTGCAACCTCGGATTCCTGCTCAAGCTGCAGGGGGACGCCGACGGGGCGGCCGCCGCCTACCGGCGGGCCATCGACTTCGGACACCCCGACTTCGCCCCCAAGGCCGCGCTCGATCTCGGATTGCTGCTGGCCGGCAACGGGGATCCCGACGGCGCGCGCTCGGCGTTGCAGCGGGTCGTCGATTCCGGTCACCCGCACCTCTCCGAGGACGCCCGCACGGCCCTCGCCGGCCTCGGCTGACACCGGGCCCCGCACGCCCGTCAGGGCTCCGGTCCGGCTGGAAAGGCCGTACGCCGTTCCCGTCGTTTCCCCGCGGCGCGAGGGGGCAAGCGGGTGGGGGAGGTTGACATGAACGCTCGTACGATGCCGTTTCCCGGGCGCGCCGCGGCGCGCCGGGCGGCCGGCAGTTCGGCGATGGGCATGGCGGCGCGGTGGGGCCTCGCGGCCCGGGGCGTCCTGTATGTGCTCATCGGGGTGATCGCCCTGCGGATCGCGTCGGGCGACGGGGGCGGACAGGCGGACCGGGGTGGCGCCCTGGCCGAACTGGCGGCCCGGCCCATGGGATCCGTCCTGTTGTGGGCGGTCGGAGCGGGCCTGGTCGGCATGGCCCTGTGGCGGCTGTCGGAGGCCGCGTTCGGGGCGGCCGGCGCCGACGGGCACAAGGCCCGCAAGCGCCTTTTGTCGGCGGCCCGCTGTGTCTTCTACGCGTTCGTCGCCTACTCCGTGCTGGCGTTCGCCGCCGGCGAGAGCGGCAGTGGCAGCGGGTCCGGCGACCAGCAGTCCAGGGACGTCACCGCGCGGGCGCTGGAACTGCCGGGCGGGCAGTGGATCGTGGGGCTGGCCGGGGCGGGCATCGTCGTGGCCGGCGTGTGGGTGGCCGTCCGGGCCGTGCTGCGGAAGTACCGCAAGCACCTGAAGCTCGGTGCGATGTCGCGCAGGGCGCGGCAGTTCACCGATGTGACCGGGGTGGCCGGCGGTGTGGCGCGCGGCGCCGTGTTCGCCGTGGTCGGCGTCTTCTTCGTGCGCGCCGCGGTGACGTACCGGCCGAACGAGGCCAAGGGGCTCGACGACGCGCTGCGCACCGTCGCCGAGACCCCGGCGGGGCCGGGGCTGTTGGGGCTCGTCGCCGCGGGCATGGCGCTCTTCGGTGTGTTCTCCTTCGCCATGGCGCGGTGGCGCCGGGTCTGAACCGCCGCGCGCTTCCCTGTGGGGGGGGGGGGGGGGGGGGGGGGGGGGGTAGGCCCGCCCCCCCCCCCCCCGGGGCCCGAGGGCGACGGGATAAACCCC
>NZ_JBITEO010000029.1:80426-90668 GCF_044455245.1 Streptomyces sp. NPDC051310 | reverse complement strand
TCGTTGTTGGTTGTGGTTTTGGTGCGTCTTCGGTTGTGGGGGGGGGGGGGGGGGGGCGCCGGGGGGGGGCGGGGGGGGCCCCCCCCCCGGCCCGCCCGCCCCCCCCCCCCCCCCCCCCCACAGGCATGCGGTCCGGGACCGGTGACAGGACCTTTCCCCGCACACTGGTCCAGACCAAGCGAATACCCCGACTATTCCGCAAACGGTATCTCTACGCGGATAGTCCGGAGTGGCGCACCCTTCTCTCCCGGAGCCGTAGCGGCTCGGGCCCGCGCCGCGCCGACCGGAATCCGGAGAAGGTCCGAGGCGCCGGTCGCTGCCGCCGGCGACCGTCGCCGCCCTGTCCTCCCGGCTGACCCGGATGCCCATTCGGCCGTGATGAACTGCGCTTTCGGTCGACCCATGGCTGTCTCCGGCTCGCGGGTCGCCGGACTGCCTCCCGCCGACCCCTTGCGTCGGCGGTGGACCGTCTGTCACATTCGCCACAGCTCAAAATGACATGCACGTGACAGGCAAACCCCGGCCTGGCCGTGCATGGCTTTCTGCATACCTATGCAGAACGGGTCCTCATGAAGGACGTCCACACCCCCACACAATGGAGACGAACGTGCGAACAGCCAGACTGATCCCCGCGCTCGCGGCCACTGCGCTCGCGGTGTTAGGACTCGCCCCCACCGCGGTGGCGCAAGCGCAAGCACCGGCCGCCGCGCCGGCCGTGACCGCGGTCCAGCCCATCATCGGCGGCGGCTACGCCGGCAACGCCCCCTGGGCGGCCCGGCTCTTCTCCAACGGCCGGCAGACCTGCAGCGCCTCGATCATCGCCCCGACCTGGATCCTCACCGCCAAGCACTGCGTCGCCGGCGGCGGCCTGTCGTTCCGCATCGGCAGCCTCGACCAGACCACCGGCGGCACCCTGGCCAACGGGGTCGGTGTGTACAACCACGCCTCCGCGGACCTGTCCCTCGTCAAGCTCGACCGTTCGGTGTCGGGCACCTACGCACGCCTCGGCCAGCCGGGCTCGGTGTCGGTGAACCAGACGGTGCAGGTGTACGGCTGGGGCGCGACCTCCCAGTGCGGTTCCGAGGCCACCTGCCAGTCCCGCTACCTGAAGGTCGCCGACGTCATCGTCACCGGCGCCTGCCGGGACGCGTACAACGGCTCCGCCATCTGCGCCCGGCGCGGCAACGGCATCACGGCGGGCGGCGACTCGGGCGGCCCCATGATGGCGGGCGGCGTCCAGGTCGGTGTCGCCTCCACCAGCGACCGCCAGACCACGACCGCGTACACGAACGCGACCGCGTACCGCGCCTGGATCCAGAGCGTCGCCGGCGTCTGACCGGCGGCTGCCCGCACGATGACCGAGTGCGGGCGGCGCGCTGAACCCGGAGGGAGAGGGGGGGGGGCGGGGGGGGGGGGGGGGGGGGGGGCGCCCCCCCCCCCCCCCCCCCCCCCCCCCCCCCCCCCCGAGCCGTACGCGCGTGAACCTCCGGCCGCGGCCGGGCCGGTCAGCCCCAGAGGCGCCGCTCCCCGCCGCGCGGATCCTCCACCACGCCCCGTTCCGGGTGGTCGAAGACCATGACGGGACGGCGCCCGAGGTCGTACGGCTCCCAGCCGGGGTGGCCGTGCGTGGTGAACGCCACCCAGGCGGCGTGCATCCGGCGCGCCAGATCCTGCGGGGCCGCCCCGCCGGTGAGCCCCTCGGAACCGGTCCGGCCGAGGGTGTCCAGGGCGAAGCCGATCTCCACGGCGTGGCAGGCGCCGATCTCCTGGACGGGGCTGCGCCACGCGAACTCGTACATGTGGGTGGCGGCGGCGGCCCCGGCGCGGGCCTCGGCCACCCGGATCGCGGGCAGCCGGAAGTAGCGGTCGGTGAGGACCGCGGCCAGCACGTCGCCGGGTGTCGCACCGGGCCGGGCCGCGGCGTAGGCGTCGGCGACGGCAGGTGTGGCGATGGACCGCAGCGCCTCGGGCGTGAGGGCCGCGGCGACGCCGGTCGGGACGAGGAACAGCCGCTGCTCCTCGGTGGTGGTGCCGGTGAGCAGCGGAACGCCGTGACCCGCGCCGGCGGCGATCGCCTCCAGCGGGGGCCGCGGGAGGATGTCGTCGTCCACCACGGGCGGAAAGGGCATCGCGGCCGCCACCACGCTCGGTCCGAAAGGGCCGGGACCGGTCCGGGAGCCGAGGGCGGCGGAGACGCGCCGCTGCGCGGCGAGCAGGTCCGTCTGCGGGACCGCGGTGAAAGCCCGGGCGGTCGGCTCCACTCCGAGGAGCCGTGCCGTCTCCGCGGTGACCAGCCGCGCGTCCTCGGCGGTCACGAAGCCCTGCCCCGCGCCGCTCTGCGTGATGGCGCGGTGGAACAGCCCGGTGCCGTGGCGGCTGGACAGCAGCGAGGTGATGCTCATCGCCCCGGCGGACTCGCCGGCCACGGTCACCTGTGCCGGATCACCTCCGAACGCGGCGATGTTGTCCTGGATCCACGCGAGCGCCGCCAGCTGGTCGCGCAGTCCCCGGTTGGCCGGGGCGTCGGGGAAGAGCCCGAAGCCCGGTACGCCGAGGCGGTAGTTCAGGGAGACGAAGACGACACCGTCGCGGGCGAAGGCGTGCCCGTCGTAGGTGGGAACGGCCGAGGAGCCGTGCTGGAAGGCGCCCCCGTGGATCCAGACGAAGACGGGCAGGCCCCCGGCAGCGGGATCGGGCGTCCAGACGTTGAGGTTGAGGAAGTCCTCGCCCGGTACCTGCCGGTCGGGCAGCAGCCGGTCCAGCGGCGAGGGGTACGCCGGGGCGGGCGCCGTCGGCCCGAAGGCGAGCGCGTCGCGGACCCCGTCCCAGTCCTCCGGCGGGGCGGGCGCCCGGTACAGCGCGTCGCCGACGGGAGCGGCGGCGTACGGGATGCCGAGGAACGAGGCGACCTGCCGGGTGACGCGTCCGCGCAGGCGGCCCTGTTTGACGGTGGTGACGACCGTGTCCATTCGTCCTCCCTCGACGCCGGGGAGGCCACAACATACCGGGCGGTCGGTCCGCCGGGCCATGCCGACGGGTGTTTTCCGGCCGGAAGGCCGCGGCGGGCCGTCCCGGCCCACAGACTCCCGGCCCGCCGGCCGACTGGGCGTGGCGGGCCGGGAGACGGGGTGTGTCAGCTGTTGATCGTGTCGCGCACCTGGGCGTAGACCGTGGCGTCCGTGAGGAAGGTGCTGTGTCCTATGCAGGCGGTCTGCCGGTTGGCGGCCCCGGAGACGGACACGCTGCTGTCGGGGTTGATGAAGGTGTCGCAGGGCGACCACCACGTCGCGTACCGGGGGCTCCCCGGCGTCTCGTCACCGGAGTTGAGAGCCGTGAGGAAGTCGGACCCGAAGCGCATGTCGTGGCAGGAGGCGTCGAAGCAGCTGTCCGCCGCGTCCGTGCCGTGGTTCGGTCCCGCCAGTGAGACCCACGCGTCGATCTTCTCGCTGCCGCCGAGGTGCTTCGCGTAGTGGCGCGAGGACAGCCCTCCCATGGAGTGGGTGACGACGTCCACCTTCGAAGCGCCGGTGGCGGCGAGAAGCCGGTCGACCTCCGCGGCGAGCTGCTGGGCGGTGGTGGCGTTCGACTGCCGCGAGTCGTACTGCCACCGGTCCAGGTGCGAGGCGGGCCAGCCGTCGTTCCGGAACCGGCCGGCCATGGTGTCCCAGTTCGACGCCGCGCCGTTGTAGCCGTGCACGAACAGGACGGGGTGGCTCGTGGAGCGGTACGCCGACGTGCCGGCCGCGCCGGCGGGGGCCCACGCCTGCAGGGCCAGGGCGGCGACGGCCGTGAAGACGACGGATACGGGCTTTCTCACGGGTGACCTCACGGGGGAAGGGAGCGGGACTGCGCCTGAGGCGGAGGGGCGTGGCGAGTGCGTCGTTCCCGGGTCGCGGAAAGACCTGGAGGCGGGCCGCGGATGGGGGAGCGCAGCGACCGCCGGATCAGGCACGGATGCCTGGGAGGGTGGCGAAAGGTTACTGCCGGGTATCCGGGTGAGGGCAAGACGTGTGACGGGGTGGATTTCCCGATGTCCGTGTTGCGCGGAAGGTCCGTGGGTGCCATGACGCCCGCCCCCGGCGCACCGCCGGCCGGAGCGGCCGGGTCGTGGTGTGCCGGGGGCAGTGCGGACGTGGCGGTCGTCAGGCGGGCGTCGTCCCGCAGAGCACCACGCCGAGGACCTCGTTGCCACTGGTGCCGTAGCCGGGGAACGTCACCGTGTCGCCGGGGGCCGCGGTGCGGCAGGGTACCGAGGTGCCGTCGCGGTATTCGACCGTCACCTGCTGCGCGGTGTCGCAGCCGTTGCTGACGAACGTGTAGCGCCAGCCCGCCGCGTACTGCACACACGCCGGCGCCGCTTCGCCGGCACTCGTCGTCGCGGCGACGGCCGCCGTCGAGCCCGCGGCGGACAGCGCCAGACCGAGCACTCCGCACACGATTGAACGCAGGGTCGGGGACATGCAAGCTCCAGCCTTCAAAGGTCGAATGAGACGACGTCAGTATCAGTGCCGCGGCGGCCTGTCTGAAAATATTTTCGCCAACTTGCGCAAGAACTTGCATGAAGGTCGGTGCGAGCCGGAGGCCACGCCGTTCCCCTCAAATCCCCAGGTGGAACACGACTGCGTGGACAGACGCCTCCGGCTGTCCGACGGCCCGTCGAACCGGCGGGCTGGCTTCCGCTACCCCCTCCGGGGCAGGTCGGGCTCGTGTCACCACAGTCCGCGGTGTCCGGCCACGCGGCCCGCCCAGTACGTCCGAATTCCGAGCCGCCCCCTCCCGATTGACGCCTTCAGGAAGTTACGGTCGCGTCGGACATCTCTCGCCCTCGCGCAAGCAACCGCGCGCCGCTCCGACGACGTCCTCCCAGTGGCCCGCGAACGGGCACGGCGCAGCGCCGGGCAGCGCCCTCGGAGAGGACAGCGAGACATGACGTCAGGACAGCAGCAGTTCCACGCGCCGTGCGGGCACGTGCTGGCGGTCCCGGCCGACCGCGCGGGCCAGGACGTCCGCTGTCCCCACTGCCACCGGATCGTCCGTGCCCCGTCCCCCGACGTCCCGTACGCCTCGCCCGTCCCCCTCGCGGCCGGAGCGCCCGAGCCGGCGGGCCTGACCGCCCTCTACATGACCGCCCTGCTGACCGGCCTGGCCGGAGCGGCGGTGGTCTACCTGGTCATGTTCGACGATCTGTCGGAGACCGAGCTGGTGACGCTCACGCCGCTGTGGTTCTTCCCCGTGGTGTTCGGCCTGTACGGCTACGTCTCCCAGCGGCTGCTGCGCCAGCTCGCGGCGGGGCGGGCGAGTACCCTCGCCGACGCGGCCCGTCTCTCCATCGACGTGGCCGGCCATTGGGCCGCCCTGGTGCTCTTCCCGTTCCTGGTGCTGCGATGGCGCAGTTCCCTGCTCGTCTCCCTGGTCGCGGCGGCGTTCTGGGCCGTGCTGCTGTGGCTCTTCTTCGCCCTGCTCTTCCCGACGCTCTGAGGGTGTCGCCGCTGCCGTCGCCGTGCTGACGTCCGCCCTGTGCGCCGAACCAGTCCTCGCCCCCGCTCACCGTGCCTGTCGGCCGGAGCCCGCCCGGACCCCCTTCGTCCGTCCGGGCGGTGACCCGTGCGCGCGGTCTTGGCATGTACGCTGCTTCCCGATCTTGTGCCGAGACCTCGGGGGACGAGCGATGGACATGCGGGACCTGCGACGGATCCGTGCCGTGACGCGTGTGGTGGGCCGGCGTACGACCTTGCGGTACCTGGCGGTGGGTCTGGGGGCGTCGCTGCTCGCGGCGTGCGGGAAGCCCGCGGACGGCACGGACACTGGCACAGGCACCGGGACCGGGGGCGGGGGCGGAGGGGCGGCCTCCGGCTCCGGCAGCGGTTCGGGCCCCGTCGAGCAGGCCTTCAGCGCGTTCGTGCGCGGTACCTGGAAGGTGGTCGTCGAGCCTGCGGGCAACGGCACGGCCGCCGTCCTCACCGCGGAGATCACCGCCAGCAGCTGGACGCTCACCGTGGGCCGGCAGCAGGGCGCCCCCTGGGGCGGCCAATGGGCCCTGATGGGCGACACCCTGGCCATCCACGGCCCCGAGTCGCCCCAGGACCCCGACGAGTTGGTGCGGGTGGCGGCGCTCGGGGTGCCCGCCCGGGTCGGGCGCAGCGAATCCCTGGTGCTGCCCTGGCAGCCACCGGGCGACACCTCGTCCGAGACCGGGCAGAACCTCCAGGTCGAGTACGCCAAGGGCACGCTCCGCATCGCCCACGTCGAAGGCGACAGCCGTACCGTGTTCACCTGCACGCGCATGTAGCCGCGCACGGTACCCCGCGGCCCCGTCGTCGCCGCCGAGCCGTCCGCTCCGGACCGGCCCGGAGGACACCGGTGCGCCACCGGGCGCGGGCCCGGCGGGCTGCGGTCCGCGCCCTGCCGCGGGCGACGGGCCGAGCCGGCCGGCTCGGGGACGAGGGCCTGCCCGGCGGATCATGCCGGACAGGCCCGTGGTCCCGGGAAGGGCTCAGCGCTTCAGCGTGAAGGTGAAGTCGCCGGAGAGCCTGCCCCTCAGCCGGACGGCCGACACGAGGTTCCCCTCCGCGATCAGTCGTTCGACCTCGGCCCGCGCGAGACCGAACCCTTCGGCGATCAGCCGCACCGGCCGGACGGGGATCCGCGCCGCGAAGCGGACCGAGACGTCGGCCACCTCGCGTTCCAGGTGCCCCGGCCCGCCGGTGTCGAGGCGCCAGGCGCCGTCCCAGTCGAGGGCGATGCGGTTACGGCGCTGCACGACCGGATCCCGGAGCAGCTCGGCCGTCAGGCCGGCGTCGTTGTCATGCAGGCGGTCCAGCAGCTCGGGCCGTACCGAGCGCACGTTCGCCCGCTCCAGGAGCGCGAGCTTCGCCGTTTCCCCGCAAGCGGTACAGAGCACGAGGAGCCAGGCGTCGATGAGCTTGTGATGGGCGTTGACGCGGAATTTGCCGCTTGCCCGGAAGCGCGCGGACGCGCACGCGTGGCAACGGCGGCGAACGAGCGGCAGGCAGGTGGGCACGACCACCCAGTTTTCGAGCACAGAAGTACACCGGTTTCAGTGAGAAGTCCGCAGCAGAAAGGAGCGCGGCGCACAGGCGCGACGCGCGACAGATCAGCACTCGGGAGGTCTCACAGGGTGTACAACGGAACGTCCTTGCCCAGACGACGTGGTCGGGCAGCACGGTAACGGCGCACAGCGGCCCGGCTCCACCGGTTTTTCGCTCTCCGACTCGGGCTCCTCGTGGACGGCGCCATCGGGCACCGACGGATCGTCGGCGCCTGGGGGGAACGCGTCGGTACGGTCGCGCGGCGCGCTCCACCGAGCCGGGAGCGGGCAGCAGCACACAGCCCCCGACGGACCTGCTCGGAAGCAGGCTTCGGCAACACCGCCGGCCGCGTGACGGCGTCGCACGGCGCCCGTCCGGCCGGGGGAGCGCCCCGCGGACGGCCGGGCGGGCACACCTCCGGGCCGGGGCGCCCGCCCGGGCCCGTGCGGCGTCAGATCGTCATGGATTCCTGGAGCCAGCGGCTGATCCGGTACGGCAGCCACCAGGCGAGCGGCCCGACGTCGAGGACGAGCTGCTCGCCGCGGAAGTCGTCGAGGACGGCACGCGGCACGCGCTCCGCCGGCGCTCCGTACGCGAGCTGCTCGATGGCGCGTTCGTACTCCGGCTCGTCGGCGGTGAAACGGCGCAACTCACCCCAGCGGCGGTCCCGGATCTGCACGAAACCCGGCCCCTTGCGCCACAGGCACTTGCACAGGTAGTGGCCGCGCCGCCAGGCGCTCAGGGCCTCGTCGGCGCCGGCGGGGCCCTCGATCCGCCGGGGCGGCTGCAGGTGGCTGAGGGCCCGCCAGCCCTCCCCGTCCGCCGGGTCGGTCCGCAGGTCCCACTCGACGAGGACGGCCCGGGCGGTCAGGTCCCGCACCAGGCTCAGCGCGGCCACCGTCCCGGCGGCCCGAAGGGCGTCCGCGCCGCCGGTGAGGTCGACGGTCCCGGGCAGCCGCACGCGGCGGGCACCCAGGTGCCACAGCCGCTCGCTCTCGCCCTCCAGGGGGCCGGGCAGGGCGAGTTCGCCGAGGAACATGCCGGGCAGTTCGCAGGCGGCGGGATCGTAGTCGCGCCAGGCGAGGACGGCGGGCGGGCTCAGGGTGGCGCTCATGGGACGTGCTCCTCCTCCGGGTGCGGTCATACGTGGACGGGCTCGGCGGGCACGGCCTCCGCCGCGTACGTGTGGCGCATGAAGTCCAGCCGCAGGAGGTCCTCGTTGACGGCGGCCGGGGCGATCTGGACGTACTGCCCGCCGTCGGTGAAGACGATCCCGAGGGAGAGCCAGGAGTCGAGCAGCCGCCGCACGCCGGCCTCGTCGCGGGCGGCGCCGGGGACCTTGCCGGCGGCCTTGCGCGCCAGGGCGGCCGGCGTGTGCGGCTGGTCGAGGAGGCGGAAGACGGCGCGCTCGAACGGGTCGGTGAGCTCCAGGGTGCGCCAGTCGAAGACCCGGCGCCGGGAGACCAGCACGATCCGGTCGCCCAGGTCGGCATGGGTGAGCCGGGCGTCGGCGTGGTGCTTCTTCCACGCGGCCAGTGCGTCGTTGAGGGCGGTGACGACGGGCTCGCCGATCCCCCGGGCCGGTGCCTCGAAGACGTACGCGAGGTCGTACAGCTCCTCTTCCGGCAGGTCGTAGGTGAAGCGGTAGTGCTCCTCCGGGCGCAGGCCGGTGAAGCCGAGCTCGGGGCGCTCGAAGTAGGGGCTGAACCGCTCGATGGCGATGCGGGCCGACAGGTCGACCGGCGGGTCGAGGTGTTCCAGTGCCGGGATCTGGGCGATCACCGGTTCGTAGTCCTGCGCGGTCTCGCCGGGGAAGCCGTGGAGGTAGTTCCAGGCGACGGAGAGGCCGGTCTCGGCGCCGTCGCGGAGCATCCGGACGTTCTGGCAGCCGCTGACGCCCTTGTCCATGAGGTCGAGGACCCGGTGGTTGAGGGATTCGATGCCGGGCTGCACGTAGATCATGCCGGCTTCGGCCAGCGTACGGAGCTGCGCCCGGCGCATGTTGGCCTTGATCTCGATGTGCAGCCGCAGGTCGTACTCGCTGTCGATGATCCGGGGCAGCACGGTCGTGAGGTACCCCATGTCGAGGATGTTGTCGACGACGTACATGTCCAGGACCCGGTGGCGGCGCGCCAGTTCCATGATCTCTTCGTAGAAGGTGTCCGGGCTCTTCGAACGGAACTCCATGAAGGAGCCGTTGAGACCGCAGAAGGTGCAGTGGTGCTTCTCGCCCCACCAGCAGCCGCGGGCGCCCTCGACGACGAGCTTGGGCTCGACCCAGTTGCGGGCGACGGAGGCCGCGAGGCGCTCGAAGTAGCCGCCGTAGTCGGGCGGGAGGATGGCGGCGGGAGGCAGCGGACGGGTCGCCATGGGGTTGGCGCGGCTCTCCCCGCCCGGCCCGCGGTGGCACAGCCCGGGCACCTCGGAGAGGTCCGAGCCGTCGGTGAGCGCGGTCAGCAGCTGCGGGAAGGCGGCTTCGTCCTCGCCGCGCACCACGTGGTCGACGAAGGGGAAGTTGCGGTGCACGGCCGCGCCCTGGGCACCGTCGCAGTTGGCCCCGCCCATGACGGTGACGATGTGCGGGGCGAGCTGCTTGACCCGGCGGGCGGCGGCCAGGGCCGCGGTGTTCTGCTGGAAGGTGGAGGTGAACCCGACGACGTCGGGGGAGTGGCCGACGATCCGCCGCGCGATGTCGTCGACGAATTCGGGGACGACGCGGTGCAGCGAACGGGTCATCTCCATACGGGACTTCTTGAGTTTCCCGCGCATCACCGCGGTGAACTCCTCGTCGCGCCAGTGCGGGTCGTCGTAGAGGGCGGAGGAGAAGACCCAGTCGCCGCAGCCCATGAAATAGGACGAGAGGGCGTAGTACTCGTAGTCGTCACCGGTGAATTCGGTCCGCGCGGTGATCCAGTCGGTGAATTCCAGATTGGCGTGCAGGACCTCGGCCGCGGCGCCGGGCACGCGCTCGTCCACGCTCCGTTTGAGTATTCCCAGCGCGAGGGACGGGAGGTCGATGGGCGACCAGGGCATGTTGACCAGCAGGACACGCATGTCGGCTCCTCGGGGATGGGGACCGGCCGGCCCCGCGGGGGACCACCCGGGCCGCCCGCGGGCGGGAGTGCCAGAACCCCGACGCGGGGGTTGGGGGACGGGCCGGGTCCGGGGTTTCGCCCCGCGGGGGGGGGGTGTT
>NZ_JBITEO010000029.1:0-80416 GCF_044455245.1 Streptomyces sp. NPDC051310 | reverse complement strand
GGTCGGGGGGGTCGTGGGGCCCCCGGGGATTGTTCCCCTCCACCACCCCCATGCGGGCCCCGGGGGGGGGGGGCCGGCGGGCCGGGGGGGCCCCCCCCGGGGCGGCCCGGCGGCGGTCAGTCCTCTTCCGCGTCCTCGGCGTTGCGGAACGGGACGGTGACGGTGATGCCGACGCTCGGCTTGCGGTTCTCCTCGTCACCCGCGAGCGGGTCGTTGTGGATGATGTCCTTCTGCATGGGACCTTCTCCTCTCCGTGGTGCGTTCGGCGGTGCGGTGCTCCCCGCTCCGGGCGGAGCGGGGCGTCTGGGGGCGGCGCGCAGGGCCGCGCAGTTCCCGGTCCAGGAAGACCACGGCGTGGCGGAGCACGGCGACGTGGTCGCCGCCGTCGTAACCGTCGTGACCGGAGTCGAGCCACATCGCCTCGTGGCGGACCCCGGCGGCGCGCAGTGCGGCCAGGTAGCCGCGGACCTGGCCGGGCGGGCATTTGGCGTCATGGGTGGCGGCGGCCACCAGCAGCGGGGCGCGGACCGCGGCGGCGTAGTGGACCGGTGAGCTGCGCGCGTACCGCTCGGGCACCTCGTCGGGCGTGCCGCCGAAGAGCCGTTCGTCCAGGGCGCGCAGGGCCGGGGTGGTCGTGCGGTGGGCGGCCGCGCAGTCGGCGACGGGCTTGACGGCGACGCCCGCCTGCCACAGGCCGGGCCGGGTGCCCAGGGCGAGCAGGACGAGGTAGCCGCCCCAGGAGGTGCCCCACAGCCCCACGGCACCGGGCCGGATCAGCCGGCGGGCGATGAGGTCGGCACGGACGGACACCAGGTCGTCGACCTGGGTCAGGCCGACACCGCGCCCGAAGGCCCGCCGCCAGCGGGGCCCGTACCCCGTGGACCCGCGGTAGTTGACCCGGGCGACGGCGAAGCCGGAGGCGACCAGGGAGTGGACGACGCCGTCGTAGGCGTCGCGGTCGTGATCAGCGGGACCCCCGTGGACGAGGAACACCGCCGGGGCCGGGCCGCGGACCGCTTCGGGGAGGCTGAGCAGGGTGTGCACGGGCCCGTCGGGGCCGGGCGTCCACACGTCCTCGTGGCGGCCGGGAACCGGGTCGGCGACGGTCGGCAGGACGGGCAGGGGGGTGCCCCGCGTGGAACACAGCCGGGGCGGGTGGCCGGTCGACGTCCAGAGGTAGTGGAGGTCGCGCCCCGGCCGGGTGGCCGCGTCCAGGAGGGTGCCCGCCGGGGTGGGGACGGTGGTGAGGGTCCGTGCGGTGAGGTCGGCGCGGTGCAGGACGGAGCGGCCGTGCCGGTCCTGGCGCACCAGGACGCAGCGTCCGTCACCGTCACCGGAGCCGTCCCAGCGGGCGGTGATCTCGGTGTCGAAGGCGCACCAGTCGTGGGTGACCACTCCGGCGGCCGGCCGCCAGCTCGCCAGCACATAGCGGTCGTCGCACTCGCGGACGAGGAGGAGTTCCCCGCCGTCCCCGGTGGGGGCGAAGCCCAGGGACCACAGGCGCCCGGTGCCGCTGTCGCCGGGCAGGACGGCACGGACGGCGCCGTCACCGGCAAGGACGGTGACGGCACCGGCGCCGGCGAGGGCGAGCAGCCGGCCGTCGGGGGTGATGCCGGTGAGGGTGGCGTGACCGTCGAGGTGCGCCGTGGTCCGGGCGGCGCCGCCGCGCGGACCGGCGTGGACCGTGGTGGTGTGCCCGTGCCCGACGGCGAGCGCGACGGTGGCGTCGTCGCTCACCGCGAGCCCGCGGGGGAGACCGGGCGGTACGTCCGTCAGCCCGGGCCGGTCCGTACCGCCGGCGAAGGGCTGGAACCACCACTGCCCGCGGCCGTGTTCGTCCTCGTCGAACCACCACACGTGCGCGTCGCGGTCGATGGCGCCGTGCAGGGTGCCCCGGGGGCGCCGGGTGACCTGCCGGGCACGGCGGGCGGCGGCGTCCCAGGTGAACACCTCGCAGCGGCCGTCGGCGTCGGCAGTGAAGACCATCCTGTCCGGGTCGGCGGCGCACACCTCGGGGAGGGCCGCCCGGTAGACCTGGTAACCGCCGGTCATACGGCCCCCTCCGGGCGGAGGACGCCGCGCACCGCGCGCCGGGAGGTGTGCACCGCGAGCAGGGCCAGCGCCGCCCCGCAGACGATCGCGGGCGCGGCCGTGGACACGCGGTCGGCGAGGGCCCCGGCGAGCACGGGCGCGAGGGAGGCGCCGCCGGTCACGGCCGTCGCCAGGACCGCACCGGTACGCGCCTGCAACGCGGGTGCGGTGACCTGCAGGGCCCGGGCCTGGAGCACCACGGAGGCGAGCGGCATCAGCAGGCAGACCAGACCGAACAGCACCCCGTACGCCCAGGGTCCCGCGACCGTGGCGAGCGCGGCGGCGAGCGGAACGAGCAGCCAGGTCACGCCGGTCACCACACGCGCGGCGCCGAAACGTTTCGCCACTCGCGGGGCGGCGAGCGAGCCGGCCAGCCCCGCGGCGCCCGACGCGGCGAGGACGGCGCCGAGCGCCGCGCCGCCGTGGCCGCCGCGCTGGAGCGCGAAGACGGCTCCGAAGTAGAGCGCCACCACGACGACGTTGACGGTGGCGCTCCACACCAGGACCAGCCGCAGCAGCCGGGAGGAGCGCACCAGCTCCAGCCCCGCCGCGGCCTCGCGCAGGAATCCCTCACGGCGCTCGCCTTTCCCGCGCCCGCGGGGTGCCCGTGGGGTGAGGTCGGCGCGCATCGCCCGTACGCACAGGGCGCTCACGACGTAGGAGAGGGCGTCGGCGAGGAACGGGAGCGCGCGGGCGGCCTGGTAGAGCACACCGCCGAGCGCCGGGCCGACGATCAGGGCGCCTTGGTCGGCGGCGGCGAGGCGCCCGATCGCCCGCGGCTGCTCCGGCTCGGGGCAGATCAGCGCGAGCGTGCCGCGGGCGGCCGCCTCGAAGCAGGCGGTCGCCACCCGTTCGACCAGGACGGCGGCGAGGATCAGCGCCAGGGGCGGGCTGCCGGCGGTGAGGGCGAGGGCCACACAGCCCATGGCGAGCGCGGAGACGGTGGCCGATCCCAGCATCACCCGCTTGCGCGCACCCCTGTCGACCGGGACGGCGACGAGCGGACCGAGGAGGAGCCCGGCGGCGGTGGAGACTCCGGCGATCAGGCCGACCACCTGGGGGGAGTGGCCCAGCCCGAGGAAGAGGAGCGGGAGCACGGCCCCCGATGCCTGGGTGCCGACACCGTCGGCGGCACTGGCCCACCACAGGAGCCTGACATCGCGCGTCCCCGATGGGTGGTGGGACGGTTGTGCGGTTGACACGGGCCGTTCCACGGAGCACCTCACCGATTTGGCGAATTCGTGCAGAAAATGTGGGGGAAGCGAAACGAGCGGGATCCTAATCACGCCCGAACAAGCGCCACAAGAGTCCGTTGCGTGTGGCCGGATTCATGCAGCGGAGCACACGGGAAGACGCGGTCGGCCCGGTGCGGAAATGGGTGGAGATCATTCCGTCGGCCGTGCGCCGGCAGGAGAAGAATTGCTCCTTCTCTCCAGGCGAAACGCGGAAGGCACCCGGAGGCCCGGACGGAATCGCCGGTCCGGTCGTCGCCCGGCGGCGGTTCGCCGTTCGGCCCTCCGCGGGCGCCGGCGCGGAGTGCTTTCGGCCGAGAATGTTCGCCGCTGTGGCGCGGAGGTGCCCCTGGGGCGTGGACGGCCCGCGGGTGAACGGGCTCCGGTGCGGCCGTCCCTGTGCGGACGGGTGGCGCGAAGGGTTGACGGGGGAGGGGTCGGCCCATAACTTCAGATCTTGAGATAAGGCTTTGCTTTGACTCAACGCCCCTGTGTCCGGCGGGCGGTGGCCGGTAGGGGTGCGCATCGCGGGCAGGGTGACGGAGGTGCGGCGCCGGACGGCCCTCACCGGCTGGTGGCCGTTTGCCGGGCCGCGCTGCCCGGCCGGGCGCGTCCTTGTGTGCATCCCGAAGGAAGCTCCTCGAAAGGAAATGTCAGGTGCATGACATGCAGCGCCGGGTGACGGCGTTCGTCCGGCGGACCGTTCGCCTCCCCCGCCCCCACCACCCGGCCGGCGGGCGGCCGCGCCACCGCGCCGGTCGCCGTCCCCTCACCGCGCTCGCGGCCGGCTCCCTCCTCGCCGGGTCACTGGTCCTCGCCGGCCCCGGCACCGCACAGGCCGCGGGCGAACGCGTCGACGTCTGGCTCACGACCACCTCCGACGCCGGGGGGCGGACCGTCACCCGCGGCCTCGCCCAGCAGGCGCCGCTGGCGTTCGGACCCGCGGGCGGCACCGCGCACCACACCATCACCGTGAACGAGCACACCACCTACCAGCAATTCGAAGGCGGCGGTGCGTCGATCACCGACACCACCGCCCACCTGCTGCGCGGGGGAGCGGTCAGTGCGGCCACCCGCGACGCGGTGATGCGCAAGCTCTTCTCACCCACCGACGGCATCGGCCTGTCCTTCGTACGCAACCCGATCGGCGCCTCCGACCTGTCCCGGCCCGGCCACGTCTCGCTGGACGACACCTGCTGCGACCTGGACGACTTCGGCGCCAACGGCTACGACACCGGCGTGCGGCTGCTGACCGCCCAGGCCAAGCAGCTCAATCCCGCACTGCGGGTGAAGGGCGTGCCCTGGAGCGCGCCCGGCTGGATGAAGGACAACGGCCGCATGGACCAGATGGGCTGGCTGAAGTGGGAGTACTACCCCCTGTACGCCCAGTACCTGGTCAAGTACATCCAGAGCTACCAGGCCGCCGGCGTGCGGATCGACTACCTCTCCGTGCAGAACGAGCCCAACTGCTGCCAGGCCGCCGACCCCACCGCGATGAACTACCCCGGCATGAGCTGGAACCCCTCCGGGCTGGTGGAGTTCACCAAGAACCACGTCTACCCGGCCTTCCGCGCGGCGGGCATCACCACCAGGATCCTCGTGCACGACTGGAACTACGGCGACTACGCCGGCTTCGGAGCCGGGGTCCTGAACGACCCGGGGGTGCGCAACGACCCGCTGTTCGGCGGCATCGCCTGGCACGGCTACTCCGGTGACCCGGCGGTGGGCAGCCAGGTGCACCAGCAGTACCCGGCGGTGAAGCAGTTCAGCACCGAGCACTCCGGCGGCACCTGGATCGCCGACCAGCACAACGAGGACCTGGCCGACATCGTCGGCTACGCCCGCAACTGGAGCGGCAGCCTGGTCAAGTGGAGCCTGGCCCTCAACCAGAACATGGGCCCGCACAACGGCGGCTGCGGCACCTGCACCGGCCTCATCACCGTGCAGGAAGGCGGGGCACGCGCGGGGCAGGTCGACTACACCATCGAGTACTACACCACCGGGCACCTGACCAAGTTCGTCAGGCCGGGCGCCCACCGCATCGACTCCACCGCCAACAGCACCGTGCAGAACGTGGCATGGCGCAACCCCGACGGATCGAAGGCCCTCATCGCGCACAACGGCGGCACCACCGGCCAGTCGGTCCGGGTGAACTGGGGCGACCAGTCCTTCACCTACACCCTGCCCGCCCGCACCACCGCCACCTTCACCTGGGCGGGAACGGCCGGCGGCAGCGGCACCACGGGCACCCTGACCGGCCTCGCCGGGAAATGCCTCGACGTCGCGGGCGGAGCCACCGCCGACGGCACCGCCGTGCAGCTCCACACCTGCAACGGCACGGCCGCGCAGCGCTGGACGGTCGCCGCCGACGGCAGCGTACGGGCCCTCGGCAAGTGCCTCGACGTGACGGGCGCCTCGACCGCCGACGGAGCCCGGGTGCAGCTGTACACGTGCAACGGCACCGGCGCGCAACGCTGGTCCTGGAACCCCTCCACCCGGGACCTGGTCAACCTGCCCGCCGACAAGTGCCTCGACGTCACCGGCAACTCCTCCGCCGACGGCACCCGGACGCAGATCTGGACCTGCACGGGCGCGGCCAACCAGAAATGGTCCCTCACCCCCTCCTGAGCCCCCCGCCGGCGCCTCCCTTCGGGCCCGAGGCGGCGTTGTCGGTGACCACGCCTAGAGTGATCACGCCGGCGTCCGTCCGCGACGGGCGCCGGCCCGCGGCGGCCCGCAAGGCCGCGCCCATCGCTCGGGGAACGGGGAACGGGGGCACGGCAATGGAGTGGATCGCGCTCGACGGCACGGAGGAGGGCTCCGGGCGGGCGGCGTACGAGGTCGCGCTCGATCCGTACGCGGAGCCTCGTCCCGCACTGGTGTGCCGGAACGCCGCGGGCCGGGTCCTCAAGAAGGTCCCGGCCCAGGTGCGCCGGCACGACCGGGCGGAGTTGCTGCTCGCACTCGCCGACTGGCTCGCCGACCACGCGGATCAGGCGCGCTCGCAGGTGGAGCGGTGGATGACACGCTCGCTGCCCGTCCCCGCGCGGCTGCTGCACGCCGTGTGGCCGGATCCGTACTGGCAGCGTGTGCTGCGCCACCTGGTGATCGCGCCGTACGAGCCGGACGGCTCGGCGGACGTCGCACGCGCCGGGCTGCTCGTCGGAGCCGGAGCCGGACCCGGCGCGGCGGACGGACTGCGCCTGGTCACGCCGGACGGTGAACTCCGCCTCGACGAACCGCTCGTGACGGTGCCCCACCCCGTCCTGCTGGACCCCGAAGGACGGGGGCCGCTGCAGCGCTGGCGCACGCTCCTCGACGCGCACGGGGGCGAGCAGGGTATCGAGCAGCTGCACCGCACCGTGTGGTGGCGGCCCCGCGCGGCCCCCGCGACGAGGCACCCGTGGCGGGGCGTGGACGCCTTCGACGGAGCCGACTTCGACAGCGGGGCGCGCTTCGAGCGGGCCGTGTCCCGGTTCGGCGGGCGCATCCGGGGGGAGACCGCCCACTTCGACGTGTACGCGGGCCGCACGCGCCACCCCATGCGTATCGACCTGCGCTGGCAGGGCCCCATGAGCGGCACCCACATGAACGATCTGTACTGGGGCCCTCGCGACCGCACCCGGGAAGGCACGGGGGCGTTCGACGACATTCCCCCCGTCGCCTGGTCGGAGGGCATGCGGACGGCCGCCCATCTCTACGACGCACGGGACGGCGGCTACCGCCAGGAGGAGCGGCCCGACGCGGCCACCGCGTACCAGCTGTTCCTGGCGCGCTGCGCCGAGCACGCCGGCCCGGCCGGCCCGGGCGCCGACGGCCGCGCGTCCGGCCTCAGCTCTCCCGGGCCGTGGGACGAGGACGCACTGCTCGACGCCGGAGGCGTCGCTCCGGGCACGCCGTCGGACGCCGCCGACGGGCAGGACGCGCTCACCGTGTGCCGCTACGCGTGGGCGGCACTGGACGAGGGGGCCCGTGTCGTACGGCTCGTGCCCCGGCGGGCGGCCGACGCCGAGGACACCGTGGCCCGCGCCCTGGGCCTGGTCCCCGTGCCGTCCGGGGAGGCCGGGCGTGAGGCCGTCGGCCTTGTCCGGGCCGCAGCGCCGGGGTTCCTCGCCCGGGTGTGCCGGGCCCGGCCCGCCGACGCGCACCGGGCGATCGGTCTGCTGAAGCAGCTCCGCGCGTGCGCCGTGACGGCGGCCACCAAGCCGGGGCGCGCGGCCAGGACCCTGGAGGCCCAGGCCGCGCCGCTGGAGACGCGGTCACCCCAGCTGATGACCGCCCTGCTGGAGGGAGGGGCGCGGGTCATCGCCGAGGCGGGCAGCCCCGCCATGGCGCAGCCGCTGTTCGCGCGCGCCCGCGAGGTCGAGCGGCACAGCGGCCTCGTCGTCGACGAGGACGGCCTGATCGAGTCGTTCGTGGAGTGCGCGGCGGCGGGCGCGGTGTCGCAGCGTGCCCTGGCCGATCACCGCGACGCCCTCGTCGCACGGCTGCCCGCGCCGCGGGCGGCCCACTACCACCGCAAGCTCGTCCTCGCCTGGCACCGCGCGGGGCTGCCGTCCCGCCCGGAGTTCGCGAGCGCCGTCCTGGCCCTCTGCGGAGGCACGGCACCCGTGGACGAGGAGCACCGTCAGCTGCTGCGCGGCCTGCTGACGCACGGCGGCATGGACGACGCCACGACCGACGTCTGGGACGGTTGGGAGCCGGTCCTCTCCGCGCTGCTCGCCGACGGCACGGTCACTCCGGGGGAGCTTCTGGCCCTGACGGCCGCGCCGGCCGGCGGCGGCCGGGCCGCGCTCACCGCGGCGGCGGCCGGCTGGGTGCGGCTGCTGCACTCGACGGGGGCGGCCGCGCTGCTCACGGGCGCGGAAGGGGCGGCGCCGCACGGTGCCCCGGGCACGGGCGCGGTCACCTCGCCCGGTCCGCAGGGCGCGGCGGGGACCCCCGGCGCGGGCGCCACGGTGGACGTCGAGGCCCTCCGCGTCTGGCTGAACCGCTTCGCGCACCGCTACCCGGGGCTGCGGCTGCCGGTCGACGGGCTGGCCGGGCTGTTCGCCGGCATCGGTGCGCGGCTGCGCGCCGAGGGCGCCTCCTACCGCGCCCTGCCCGCTCTGCGGATGCCGGACACCCAGGCGTCGGCGCGGAACCGCTGCGTCGATCTGGGGCTGCTCGACGCGCTGCTGGCGGCCGGGATCCCGGTGGAGGACGCCGGGACCGAACCACTCGGGTTCGTCAACTGGCTGGGGCGGGCGAAGGGCGACGACCTCCCCCACGTCACACGGGACGCCCGCTTCGCGCCCCGGTTGCTGGCCGGCCTGTCCGACCCGCCGGTCGCCCTGTCGACCGGCCACCGGCCGCCGCATCCGCTGACCGGTGACGGGGACGGGTCAGGACACTCACGACGCAACCGGCCCTGCGCGCCTTCGTCACGGACTTCCTCCGCGAGCACGGCCACCGGGCCTTCGAAGGCGGCGTACCGCCGCTCCACACGGCACTGCGCGACCTGGAGCCCTTCGCCGCGCCCGCCGCCCGCCGGCACGTCGGGGACGAGGTCGGCCACCTCCTCGCCGTCGACCCGGCAGCGGCACTGGCGCGGACCCTGCGCACCGGTGTCCCGGACGAGCTGGGGCTGCCCGGCGACCCGCCGTGGCAGCGGGGCGACTGGGCGGAGATACGGGACGGAGGCGATGCCCTGCTGCTGGTCGGACACGGCCGCGCGATCGCGGTGGGCGACGAAGGGCCGCTGGCATCCTGGGAGGACGAGAACCACGACCACCGCACGACCTGGCTCACCGGTGTCCACTGGCAGGACGGCGCGTTCACGGCCGTCCCGTTCGACGGGGTGCGGCGGGTCCGTTCCGCTGCGGAGCCGGCCGCGCGGGAAACGGTGCTGTTCCCCGGCGACGAACAGCCCCGGACGGTGCACCGCATAACCGGCGGCGCCCAGGAGTACGGCGAACTGCGCGGTCCCGACGGCACCGTCGCGGCGGCCTGGGCGCTGACGGGCAGCGGGGTGTTCGGACCGCGCAGGGGCCGGTGGTCGGCGGGCTCGTCGTTCGCCCCGCCCCCGGGGTGGTGGCATCTGCTGCGCCCGCGCGACACGGCCGGCTCGGCCCGGCTGCGTACGGCCGGCACCGCCACGGCCGAAGGGCTGCTCGCCGCGGTGGGGCCGGACACGCGCTCGGCCGTCCAGGAGCTGACCGCCGCGCGCTCGTGGGCGAGAGGGGTGCACGACACCACCGAGCGCGTGTGGTCGGAGCTCGGCGCCGCGGTGCGGCGGACGCTGCCGGAGGTGACGGACGACCGGCTGGTCGACGGGATCGCCGGCGTGCTCTGGTCGGCCGTGGAGTGCCAGGAACTCCGCGCCCGGATGCGCGGCGCATGAACGGCGCCGTCACCCGGGGCCGTGCGTCGCGCCACCGCCCCGGGTGAACAGCGCCCTTGCGAACCGGCTTCGGTGAGGGGGCCGGTCAGGCTGCCGTGCGCCAGTCGCGGTGCGGTCCCGGCACGGCCGCGCGAACCGGGCTCCGTGACGGGGCGGTCAGCCCCCGCGCCCCAGTCGTGGCACGGTCCCGGCACGGCCGTTTTTCCTTGAACCGGCCACGGATCGGGCTGTCACCGGGACCGCATACGATGACCGCCCATGAGCACGAGTGAGGACCGAAGACCCCTGGTCGACGGGCGTTTCCAACTGATCTCCCGGCTGGGCAGCGGCGGCATGGGCACGGTGTGGCGAGCACGCGACATCGCCCTCGACCGCGATGTCGCACTCAAGGAGGTCCGTCCCGCCGACCCCGCGGTCGAGCACGCGAACCCCGGCCTGACCGCGCAGCTGCGCGAGCGGGCCGTCCGCGAGGCCCGGGCCCTGGCGCGGCTGTCGAACCCGCACGTGGTGACGATCCATCACATCGTCGAGCCGCAGGACGGCTCGCACCCGTGGATCGTCATGGAGCTCGTCGAGGGCCGCTCGGTCTACGACCGCCTGGCCGAGGGCCCGATGTCCGTGCCCGAGGTCCTCACCCTCGGCCGGGAGGTCCTGTCCGCCCTGCGCGCCGCCCACTCCGCCGGTATCCAGCACCGCGACGTCAAACCCGCCAACGTCCTGCTGCGCCCCGACGGCAGCGCCGTCCTGACGGACTTCGGCATCGCCGCGTTCAACGAGGCGACCTCACGGCTCACCTCCACGGGCGACCTGATCGGCTCGCCCGAGTTCATCGCCCCCGAACGGGTGCGCGGCGAGGAGGGCAACCCGGCCTCCGACCTGTGGTCGCTCGGCATGCTCCTGTACGTGGCGGCCGAGGGGCACCACCCGCTGCGGCGCGCCACCAGCCTGGCGACCGTGGTCGCCGTACTCGACGACCCGATCCCGCCACCGGTGAGGTCCGGTGCGCTGGCACCCGTACTCACCCAGCTCCTGGTGCGCGATCCCGCGCTGCGTCCCGACGGGGCGCGCCTGGAGCAGCTGCTGGCCGACGCCGCGGTACGGCAGCCGGCCACCGGGGCACCGGGGGCGGCCGCCGCCGGCCCGTTCGGCCCGCCGCACCCGCACTCTCCTGTGCACCCGCACCCCGCGTACTCCCCGCCCGCCTCGCCGGCGTGGGCACCGCCGACCGTTCCGTCCCACGGCGTCCCCGGGGCCGGCGGGTTCGGCCCGCCCACCTCTCCCACCTCCTCCGCCGTCCCGCGCCCGCGCCGCCGCACCGCCACCTTCGCCGTCCCGCTCGGCCTGGCGGCGGCCGTGGTCGCCGCCGGCGTCTGGTACCTGCTGCCCGACGGCGGCTCGGGCTCCGGAGCCCGAGGCACGGACGGGGCCCGCGGCGGGGCCACTCCGGCGACCGGTGACCGCACCCCCGGCACCGGCAGCAGCACCGGTACGGGCACGAGCGCCGGAACGAGTGCCGGCACCGGGGACAGCGCCGGCACCGGTACCCCCGCGCCCCGGGGCACCCTGCTCACCACAGCGAACGTCAACACGGTCATCGAGTCGTTCCGCAAGGTCAGCGGTACCACGCAGATGGTGGAGCTGACCGTCTACGAGGACTACGCCCTGGCCGACATCCCGACCCGGCCCGGTGCCAGGACCTACGACGAGTACGAGTACCGCAACGGCGTCGCCCGGCGGACCGGCCCCGGCGGGACCATCGACCCCGACGCGGCGGACGACCAGCCCTTCGACGTCACCACCATGGCCTGGGACCGCTTGCCCGCGCTGATGAAGCGCGGCGAGGGCGAACTGGGCGTGGAGCGCCCGAACCTGCGCTACGTCCTCGTCAGCCGCTGGACCTTCAACTCCGACCGGCCCACGATGCACTTCTACCTCACCAACGAGTACAGCGCGACCGGCTACATCGCCGCGGACATCACCGGGGAGGTCGTGGCGAAGCACCCGTCCTCCTGACGGCGGCCGGGAGGCCCCCTCGACGTGCGGAGCGGCCCGGGCGCTGATTTCCTGGTGGGGTCGGTATGTCTCCGTCCCTGAGGAGAGCCTGATGAGCACCGCTGACGAGGCGCGCGGACGCGTGCGGCAGATGCGCGAGAAGGCGCAGGAGCTGGACCGGGCGGCGGACCGCGCCGACGACCAGCAGGACAAGCAGAGGCTGCGGGACAAGGCCCGCCGGCTGCGGGACCAGAGCGAGCAGGAGGCCGGCATGGCCGGCGGCGACATCTATCCCGACGTCTGAGCCGCGCAGGCGCCGAGGCCCTCCCCGGGCATCCCGGGGAGGGCCTCGCCGCGTGCGCGGCCCCGGCGTGCCCGGTGCCGCACACCCGGAACACGGCCTCCCGGTACCCCGCTCAGGCGGGGGCGCAGTGCGGGCACAGGCCGCGGTAGATCACCTCGGCGCCGGAGACGGTGAAGCCGAACCGCTCGGAGGCGGGCAGGTCGGCCAGCGGGTCGCCGACGGGGTGGACGTCCCGGATGGTGCCGCAGCCCGAGCACACGAGGTGGTGGTGGGGTCGGTGGGCGTTCGGGTCGTAGCGCTTGGCCCGGCCGTCGGTGGACACCTCGGTCACCTCGCCGAGCGCCACGAGCTCGCCGAGGGTGTTGTAGACCGTCGCGCGGGAGACCTCCGGCAGTCGCGCCGTGGCGCGCGCGAGCACTTCGTCGGCGGTGAGGTGGACGTGGTCGCCGTCGAGCACCTCGGCGACCACCCGGCGCTGGGCCGTCATCCGCCAGCCACGCCTCCGGAGCCGCCCCAGCAGATCACTCATGCCCACCACCCCTTGTGACGGCCTTTCGCCGACTGGATTCGTTCGGTTTCTCGGCTTCGCATTGACTTGGACTTTGTCCATCGTAGGATCGGTTCCGGCGACAACCAAGGGACAGGACAACAGCAGGGAAGCGCGCGTGACGAGCGTCCTCGACCGGGACCGAAGCCCTGAATGATCCGCCGCCCGTAGTTCCTGAGCACAGTGATCCGCCTGATCCGGAAGGATTCCCATGCCTGAGAACCATGACGCAATCGTCACCGACCCCAAGCTGGAGAGCGCGGGCGGCTGCCCGGTGGCGCACGCGCGCGCCCCGCACCCGACCCAGGGCGGCGGCAACCGCCAGTGGTGGCCCGAGCGGCTGAACCTGAAGATCCTCGCCAAGAACCCGGCCGTGGCCAACCCGCTCGGCGACGACTTCGACTACGCCGAGGCGTTCAAGAGCCTCGACCTCCCCGCCGTGAAGCGGGACATCGCCGAGGTCCTGACGACCTCGCAGGACTGGTGGCCCGCCGACTTCGGCCACTACGGCCCGTTCATCGTCCGCATGGCGTGGCACAGCGCCGGCACCTACCGGATAAGCGACGGCCGCGGTGGCGCCGGCGCCGGGCAGCAGCGCTTCGCGCCCCTGAACAGCTGGCCGGACAACGCCAACCTCGACAAGGCCCGCCGCCTGCTGTGGCCGGTCAAGAAGAAGTACGGGCAGAGCCTTTCGTGGGCCGACCTCATGATCCTCGCCGGCAACGTCGCCCTGGAGACGATGGGCTTCAAGACCTTCGGCTTCGGCGGCGGCCGCGCGGACGTCTGGGAGCCCGAGGAGGATGTCTACTGGGGCCCGGAGACCACCTGGCTCGCAGACGAGCGCTACACCGGCGACCGGGAGCTGGAAAGCCCCCTCGGAGCCGTGCAGATGGGGCTCATCTACGTGAACCCGGAGGGCCCCAACGGCAACCCCGACCCGATCGCCGCGGCCCGCGACATCCGTGAGACGTTCCGCCGGATGGCCATGAACGACGAGGAGACGGTCGCCCTGATCGCGGGCGGCCACACCTTCGGCAAGACCCACGGAGCGGGCCCGGCGGACCACGTCGGCGACGACCCCGAGGCGGCCCCGCTGGAGGAGCAGGGCCTCGGCTGGCGGAACACCTTCGGCACCGGCAAGGGCTCGGACACGATCACCAGCGGTCTCGAAGGCACCTGGACGACCACCCCGGTGACGTGGGACAACAGCTTCTTCGACATTCTCTTCGGCTACGAGTGGGAGCTGTTCAAGAGCCCCGCGGGCGCCCACCAGTGGCGGCCCAAGGACGGCGCCGGAGCGGGCACCGTGCCCGACGCCCACGACCCGTCGAAGAGCCACGCCCCCACCATGCTGACGACCGACCTCTCGCTCCGGTTCGACCCGGTCTACGAGCAGATATCGCGGCGCTTCCACCAGGACCCGGACGCCTTCGCGGACGCCTTCGCCCGCGCCTGGTTCAAGCTGACGCACCGTGACATGGGCCCGGCCGTGCGCTACCTCGGCCCCGAGGTGCCCTCCGAGACTCTCCTGTGGCAGGACCCGCTCCCGGAGCGGACGTACGACCTGATCGACGAGGGCGACATCGCCACCCTCAAGGAGCAGGTCCTCGCCTCCGAGCTGTCCGTGTCCCAGCTCGTGTCCGTCGCCTGGGCCTCGGCCTCGTCCTTCCGCGGCAGCGACAAGCGCGGCGGCGCCAACGGCGCCCGCATCCGCCTCCAGCCGCAGAACGGCTGGGAGGTCAACGAGCCCGACCAGCTGGCGACGGTGCTGCGGACCCTGGAGGGCATCCAGGAGTCCTTCAACGCCGCCCAGTCCGGGAACAAGCGGGTCTCGCTGGCCGACCTGATCGTGCTGGCCGGGGCGGCCGCCGTCGAGCAGGCCGCCAAGGACGCGGGCTTCGACATCCGGGTCCCGTTCACACCGGGCCGCGTGGACGCCTCCCAGGAGCAGACGGACGTCGAGTCCTTCGCCGCGCTGGAGCCCGCGGCCGACGGCTTCCGCAACTACGCCGGGAAGGGCAGCCGGCTCCCGGCCGAACACCTGCTGCTCGACCGGGCCAACCTGCTCACCCTGAGCGCCCCCGAACTGACCGTCCTCGTCGGCGGCCTCCGGGTGCTGGGCGCGAACCACCAGCAGTCCCCGCTCGGTGTCTTCACGAACAGCCCTGGCACGCTGACGAACGACTTCTTCGTCAACCTGCTCGACCTGGGCACCACCTGGAAGGCGACGTCCGAGGACGCCGGCACCTTCGAGGGCCGCGACGCGGCCACGGGCGAGATCAAGTGGACCGGCAGCCGCGCCGACCTCGTCTTCGGCTCCAACTCCGAGCTGCGGGCCCTGGCGGAGGTCTACGCCTCCGACGACGCGAAGGAGAAGTTCGTCCGGGACTTCGTCGCCGCGTGGGACAAGGTCATGAACCTGGACAGGTTCGACCTCGTCTGACCACGGCGTCCGGGCCGGTCCGCGCGGGCCGGCCCGGACGTCCGTACGGGCGGCCCGGTCAGAGCGCCGCGCCCCAGGCCGTCGTGAGTCCCTCCAGCCACGCGGGCGGCAGTTCGGCGGCGTCCCACTCCTTCCGCAACGCCGCAGGCTCCGTGGCCAGCCGCTCCAGCACGGCGATGCTGGCGGGGGAGTGGAGGAGGGAGTAGCGGCCGTGGACGGCGATGGCGCTGCCCGGCCCGAACTCGGCGTACAGGCGCTCCAGTCGCCCCCGCTCGGCCGCGGCGAACTGCGCCAGCCGGCCCGCGTATCCCGCCCGCCGCCGTGAGTCCATCGTGCCGAGCACGGCTTTGAGCACCGGCTCGGAGACCTCGGGGTCGAGGTCGGACACGGTGGTGAACGACAGGTAGAGCGGCAGGACCGCCACCTTCGCCCGCTCCACCTGCGTCCTCCTCACGGGAGTGCGGGCGTCCTGCGCGGGGTCCGACGGGCCGGCGGCCACGGCGTCCCGCAGCGCCCGCTCGGCCAGCTCACCGAGTTCGCCGGCGAGGGCCTGGGTGCCGTCGAGCCAGCCCGACGCGTAGAGCTCGCCCTTCTCCCCGGGGGCGCTCCGGGCGATCCGGCCGATCTCCTCGTGGGCGTGGGCGAGGGCGCCGGCCTCGATGAGCCCGATC
This sequence comes from Streptomyces sp. NPDC051310, assembly GCF_044455245.1. Lineage (NCBI taxonomy): Bacteria > Bacillati > Actinomycetota > Actinomycetes > Kitasatosporales > Streptomycetaceae > Streptomyces > Streptomyces sp. NPDC051310. The sequence goes on along the minus strand of NZ_JBITEO010000029.1, from coordinate 64,754 downwards.
AGCTCCTCCGCGTCGCCGGCAAAGACCCCCGCCCGGCCGAGGAGCTCCAGCAGCGTCCTCTTCGCGTTGACGACACTGGCCGTGTCCAGTTGCTGCCGTCCGTCATCGGCGGCCTCCATGGGTCCTCCTCATCGCATGGGCCGTGCTGTGCGTGTACGCCGAACACGCTGCTCGAGGGGTTCAACGCTCGGGGGACGTGCTGAGCTCCTCGTCAGGCGTGGCGTGCGTACGTTACGCCTTGCCCCCGACACCGGTGGTGATCCCTCGCGCGGACGTGCGGCGCGAGGCCCCCGGCCGGCAGGCGGGGTGCTCCGCTCCCGCCCCGGGGCCCGGACGCGTCGGCTGCACCGGATCGTCAGCGCCCCGGGGACAGCCATCCGTACCGCTGCGCCTGCAAGGCCATCTGGAACCGGTTCGCGGCGCCGAGCCGGGCCATCAGCACCTGCAGGCGGCGAAAAAGCGTGCGGCGGCTGATCCCCAGCTCGCGGGCGATGACGTCGTCGCCCGCACCGCCCGCGAGGAGCCACAGCAGGCGGCGGTCGGCAGGCGCCAGGCCGCCCGGGAGAGCGGTGCGGCCGTGGAACGGCAGGGCGTTCTGCCAGCACTGCTCGAACAGCGCCACGAGCGCGGACAGCAGCCCGCACGGCTGCACGACCAGCATGGCGTTGTGGACGTCGGTCTCCTTGATCGACAGCGACACCAGCGCGTACGCCTCGTCGATGATCACGAGCTTGACCGGCACCGACGGCAGCACCCTCGCCTGCTCACCGGCCTCGATGCACGGTTCGATGGCCTCCTTCAGATGGCCCGGATGCTCCAGCGACGCCCGCGAGTACACGACCCGCTGCGTCACCCCCCGGGCGAGCGTGGCGAGCGCGTCGTCCGTCGCGCCCGGGAGGGGGACATAAGGAGGCGACTCCAACTGCCGGATCCGTTCCCGGGCACTGGCCCACGCCTGGCGCATCCTGCGGCCGACGGCATCCCCGGTGACGACCTCGACGAGATGATCGTCGAGCGGGGCGAGCCGCTGCCGGCGGAACGACTCGAACGCGCCGCCCACCGCGAGGCGTGACGCCTCCAGCTCGGCCGTCCGGTGCCGGGCGAGGATCTCCAGACCCGCGGCCGGCGGAACCGGAGCCACCACATCCGCGCCCTGCACCGCGGCACCGGCGAGACCGGCGTCGACCAGTTCACCGTACGCCGCGGCGAGTTCCGCGCCCTCCACACCGGCCGCGGCCCCGATCGCCGGCAGCGGAGCGGGCGCCAGCTCCAGCAGCGCCGCATAGATCCGGCACGCGGCCTCACCGATGCCCAGAAGCCGAAGGGCCTCGCCGAGTCTCGCGTTCGTCATGCGTCGCATTATCGACGGCATCCGTCCGTCGTGGCCGATCGGTGCCACTGGCACTGCTCGGCCCCCGGGGCGCGCACCGCGGGCTACTGTCCGGGACGCCGCCGGGGAACGGCGGCAGCGAGGGCGCCCGGGCCCGCCGGGCGGGGCACGCCGTGCCCGTACGGCTCGGCCTCCCCTCGCGTCGGGAAACCCACCGGGAAGAAGGGGCACATCGTGGCCAAGGGCCGGAAGAACGGTTTGTACACGGACATCTCCGCGGAACTGTCCGCGCTGATGCGCACGGGATGGGCGGACACCGAGCGGCACGACCTCAAGCTCGACGAGCAGGCCCCGTACGCGGCGCGCCGCCGCGCCGCGCTCTCCGCGCGCTTCCCCGGCGAACGCCTCGTGATCCCCTCGGGGAACCTCAAGGTCCGCTCCAACGACGACGCCTATCCCTTCCGGCCGTACTCCGGCTACGTGCACATGACCGGGGACCGGGCCCGCGACGGCGCGCTCGTCCTCGAACCCCGCGCGGACGGCGGCCACGACGCCTACTGCTACCAGCTGCCGCGGGACAGCAGGGACGACGACGAATTCTGGACGGGCCCGACGGCGGAGCTGTGGATGGGCCGGCGCCGCTCCCTCGCCGAGTCCGAGCTCGTGCTCGGACTGTCCTGCCGCGACGTGCGCACGGCGGCCCGCGACCTCGCCGGAGCGTCCGTGGTGCCCACCCGGATCGTCCGCGGCATCGATCCGGCCCTCGAGGCCGCCGTCACCACCGACCCGGCGCGCGACGACGAACTGGAGGAGGCACTCGGCGATCTCCGGCTGGTCAAGGACGACTGGGAGCTGGGCGAGATGCGCAAGGCCGTCGACGCCACCGTGCGCGGGTTCACCGACGCCATCGGGGAGCTCTCCCGGGCCGTCGCGTCCTCCGAGCGCTGGATCGAGGGCACCTTCTTCCGCCGGGCGCGCCTGGAGGGCAACTCCGTCGGCTACGGGACGATCTGTGCCGCGGGCGAGCACGCCACGATCATGCACTGGACGGACAACGACGGCCCGGTGCGGCCGGGTGACCTGCTCCTGCTCGACGCCGGCGTGGAGACGCGCACCCTCTACACCGCCGACGTCACGCGCACGCTCCCGATCAGCGGCACCTTCACGCCCGTGCAGCGCACGGTCTACGACGCGGTGTACGAGGCCCAGGAGGCGGGCATGGCGGCTGTCAAGCCGGGCGCCCGGTACCGCGACTTCCACGAGGCGTCCCAGCGCCATCTTGCGGCGCGGCTGGTCGAGTGGGGCTTCATCGAGGGTCCCGCCGACCGCGCGTACGCACTCGGCCTCCAGCGCCGCTTCACCATGGCCGGCACCGGCCACATGCTCGGCCTGGACGTCCACGACTGCGCGCAGGCCCGCAATCAGGAGTACGTCGACGGGGTGCTGGAGCCGGGCATGGTGCTCACCGTCGAGCCGGGGCTGTACTTCCAGCCGGACGACCTCACCGTGCCCGAGGAGTGGCGCGGCATCGGCGTCCGGATCGAGGACGACCTGGTCGTCACCGACGACGGCCACGAGAACCTGTCGGCGGGCCTGCCGCGGTCCGCGGACGACGTGGAGGCGTGGATGGCCCGGTTCGCGGGCTGAGCGGCCGGGCGCCCCCGGGGCCGTCCCCTCGGAGGTGCCGGCCGGCGCGCCGGCGTGACGTCGTGGAGGCCGGCCGGCGACGGGGAGCGGGAAGTCGGTGAACAGTGGCATGCTTCCGGTTCAGCAGAGCGGACCGCCCAGGTCAGTGGGGCTGCGGGGAGACCAGCTCCGTTCCCTGGTGCGAGGCATCCACCCCCAGGTCCTCACGGCCACGCGGGGCGTGGGCCGGCACGCGGGTGGGGTCCTTGATCACCGGGAACGGCAGGGCGGTGTCGTGGACGGCGGCGCCCGGCTCGCTGGACGTGTAGACGACCACGTCATTGCCGGCGATGCGGGTCGCCAGGGCGTGGACGAACGTGTCGATGCCCCCCTGGCGTGGCGGGAAGTAGTTGGTGACGATCAGGGTGGGGCCCATGGGTGGTTGCTGCCTTCGTGGGAGGGGTGGTGTGGGATCGGCCAGGCGGTGAAGAGGCAGGTGCGGCAGTCGTCGGTGACGCGGGGAACCGGGGCCCAGCGGCCGCGCCGCCGGTGGTGGGCCCGGTAGCCGAAGGACCCGCAAGTGCGGCAGGACGACGCCCGGGTCCGCACCGTGCCGCCCGCGCCCGTCCGCGGACCGTCCGTCCCGCGCCGGGTGGCGCGGCGCGCCACCCACAGGCAGCCGAGGAAGGCCGCCGCGCACCAGAGCCGGGCGTCGCCCAGGCCGGGCAGCGGACCACGATCGCCCAGGACCGCGCGCGGCAGCCCGAACACCGCCATACCCGGCAGGTACGGGGTGACCTCGACCACCGTGCGGGGCTCGGCCAGGTACGGGGTCGCCTGACTGGGCGTCGGAACTCCGGACCGCTCGATGACGCCGACCTCGCTCTGCGCCCCGCCGACGGCCAGCAGCACCAGCAGTGGCACGGCCACCGCGCCGGCGGGGGCGAACCCGACGGACAGGGCCCGCCCCCGCGGCCGCAGTGCGGCGACCGCCGCACAGAGGTAGCCGACGGACGCGCACGCCCCCCATGTCCGGTGCGACCCGGGCGCCGCGATGACGGCGAACACACCGGCCCACACGACGCCAGGAACCAGCCGCCGGACCACACCAGCCGGTGTCTCCAGGTTGTTTGCGTCGGAGGAGTAAGCACTCCGGTGGAAGAGCTCGGCGAAGTGCTTCGGCGGCTGCCGCAGGGGGCAACCGGCGCAGAAATTCCGCACATCGGCTTGACCTCTGGGCCCGTGGCGCCATATTTTCGAGCGCACCGGCTCGTGCACTGTGGGAAGGAGGCGACGTCGGATGTCAATCTTCTCCGATCTGCACCGCCTCGCCCGCCAGGCCGCCTGGGTTCCGGGTCGCGTAGCACACGGCTGCTGAACAGCCCTTTCTCCGGCGTGCCCGATCGCGGCCCCGGAATCTCCTGCATTCTGTCACCGCCTGCGGCACATCGTTGCCAGCTGGGCCGCGCACCGGGTCTCCCGAGCTGCGCCAGCGATATAGAAGGCTTGGAAATGGCGACTGGAACAATCAATGCATCCGCGCGCCGAAATGAGGATGCGACATGGTAGCGGCGCGGATCACGGTCAACGGGAAAGAAACAGCTATTTCACCGGCCGCGCCCCACACCACGGTGCTGGATTTTCTGCGCGAGCGCGGCCTCACCGGCACCAAGGAGGGCTGCGCCGAGGGTGAATGCGGCGCCTGCGCGGTCCTGGTGGCCCGCCCCGGGACGAACAAGCCCACCGACTGGGTGGCGGTCAACGCCTGCCTCGTCCCGGTCGCGGCGCTCGACGGCCAGGAGGTCGTCACCTCCGAGGGGCTCGCCACCGCCGGCACCCCGGGCACGCCGCCGACGCTGCATCCGGTGCAGGAGGAGTTGGCGGTTCGTGGCGGCTCCCAATGCGGTTACTGCACCCCCGGATTCGTCTGCAGCATGGCCGCCGAGTACTACCGGCCGGACCGCTGCCCGCACGCCGAGCCGGCCGACGGCGCCGGCCCCGCGCAGGTGGCCGCCCCCGGGCAGGTGGCCGCTCCTGGGCATGGCGCCGGCCCCGACCTCGGCCCGAACGGGTTCGACCTGCATGCACTGAGCGGCAACCTGTGCCGCTGCACCGGATACCGGCCGATCCGCGACGCCGCGTTCGCCGTCGGTCAGCCCGCCGAGGACGACCCCCTGGCGCAGCGCCGTGACCAGTCCCCGCCCGATCCGGTCCCCACCGTGTACACCCGGGACGGCAGCGCGTTCCTGCGGCCCGGCACCCTGGCCGAGGCGCTGCGGCTGCTGCGTGAGCGGCCCGACGCGGTGGTGGTCGCCGGAAGCACCGACTGGGGCGTGGAGGTGAACATCCGCTCCTGCCGCGCGGCGTGCGTGGTCGCCGTCGACCGGCTGCCCGCCCTGCGGGAGTTGCGGGTCGAAGCGGACCACATCGAGATCGGGGCGGCGCTGACGCTCACCGAGATCGAGCGCCGACTCGACGGCAGCGTCCCGCTGCTGGCCGAACTCTTCCCGCAGTTCGCCTCCCGGCTCATCCGCAACAGTGCGACCCTCGGTGGCAACCTGGGTACGGGTTCCCCCATCGGCGACAGCCCGCCGGCGCTACTCGCGCTGGAGGCGTCGGTGGTGCTCGCCGACGCCGACGGTGAGCGCGAGGTCCCACTGGCGGACTACTTCACCGGTTACCGGCAGAGCGTGCGCCGCCCCGGCGAGCTGATCCGCGCGGTACGCGTCCCGCTGCCGCTGTCGCCGGTCGTGGCCTTCCACAAGATCGCGAAGCGGCGCTTCGACGACATCTCCAGCGTGGCGGTCGCCTTCGCCCTCGCCGTCGAGGACGGGATCGTCCGCAAGGCGCGCATCGGCCTGGGCGGCGTGGCCGCCACCCCGATCCGCGCCCTCGCCGCCGAGGCGGCCCTGGAGGGCAGGCCGTGGGCGGTGGAAACCGTCGAGGCGGCGGCCCGGGTGCTGCGGGTCCAGGGCACGCCGATGAACGATCACCGCGCCAGCGCCGCCTACCGCTCCGCGATGCTGGGGCAGAGCCTGCGGAAGCTGTACGCGCGAACCACCGAGGCGGTGTCGTCATGAGCCAGTTGTCCGAGCGTCCCGACAAGCCGGTCGTCGGGGTTCCGATGCCGCACGAGAGCGCCGCCCTGCACGTCACCGGTACCGCGCTCTACACCGACGACCTGGTGCACCGCAGCAAGGACGTGCTGCACGCCCACCCGGTGCAGGTCATGAAGGCCCACGGCAGGATCACCGCGCTGCGCACCGGGCCCGCGCTCGCCGTGCCCGGTGTGGTCCGCGTGCTGACCGGCGCCGACGTGCCCGGGGTCAACGACGCCGGCATGAAGCACGACGAACCCCTCTTCCCCGACGAGGTCATGTTCCACGGCCACGCGGTGGCCTGGGTGCTCGGCGAGACCCTGGAGTCTGCCCGGCTCGGTGCGGCGGCCGTCGAGGTGGAGCTGGAGGAACTGCCCTCCGTCGTCACGCTGCAGGAGGCGATCGCCGCCGGCAGCTTCCACGGCGCCCGGCCCGTGCTGCTGACGGGCGACGTCGAGGCCGGTTTCGCCGACTCGGCGCACGTCTTCACGGGCGAGCTCCAGTTCTCCGATCAGGAGCACTTCTACCTCGAGACGCACGCGGCCCTGGCCCATGTCGACGAGGCCGGGCAGGTGTTCGTCCAGAGCAGCACCCAGCATCCTTCGGAGACGCAGGAGATCGTCGCGCACGTGCTCGGCCTGCACAGCCATGAGGTGACCGTGCAGTGCCTGAGGATGGGGGGCGGCTTCGGCGGCAAGGAGATGCAGCCGCACGGGTTCGCGGCCGTCGCCGCGCTCGGCGCCAGGCTGACCGGCCGGCCGGTGAGGCTGCGGCTCAACCGCACGCAGGACCTGACGATGTCCGGCAAGCGGCACGGGTTCCACGCCACCTGGAGGATCGGCTTCGACGCCGACGGCCGCATCCAGGCCCTGGACGCCACGCTGACCGCGGACGGTGGCTGGAGCCTGGACCTGTCCGAGCCGGTGGTGGCCCGCGCGCTGTGCCACATCGACAACACCTACTGGATACCGAACGCCCGCGTCGCCGGCCGCATCGCCAGGACCAACAAGGTCTCCAACACCGCCTTCCGCGGCTTCGGAGGACCGCAGGGCATGCTGGTGATCGAGGACATCATGGGCCGGTGTGCGCCCCTGCTCGGCCTGGATCCGATGGAGTTGCGGGAGCGCAACTTCTACCGGCAGGGCCACTCGACACCGTACGGACAGCCGGTCCGCCACCCCGAACGGATCTCCGCCGTCTGGCAGCAGGTGCAGGACGACGCCCGCGTCGCCGATCGCAAGCGCGAGATCTCGGCCTTCAACGCCGCGCACCCGGACACCAAGCGGGCGCTCGCGATCACCGGCATCAAGTTCGGCATCTCGTTCAACCTCACCGCCTTCAACCAGGGCGGCGCGCTGGTGCTGGTCTACAAGGACGGCTCGGTCCTGATCAACCACGGCGGCACCGAGATGGGCCAGGGCCTGCACACCAAGATGCTGCAGGTGGCCGCCACCACGCTGGGCATCCCGCTGCACAAGGTGCGGCTGGCCCCGACGCGGACCGACAAGGTGCCCAACACCTCGGCGACCGCCGCCAGTTCCGGCGCCGACCTCAACGGTGCGGCGGTGAAGAACGCCTGCGAGCAGGTGCGCGCGCGGCTGCTGCAGGTGGCCGCCGGCCGGCTCGGCGTGAACGCCTCGGACGTGCGCATCGCCGACGGCGTCGTGCGCGCCCTGGGCAGTGACCAGGAACTGGCCTGGGACGACCTGGTACGCACCGCGTACTTCCAGCGGGTGCAGTTGTCGGCGGCCGGTTTCTACCGTACGGAGGGGCTGCACTGGGACGCGAAGGCGTTCAGGGGCTCACCGTTCAAGTACTTCGCCTACGGCGCCGCCGCGACCGAGGTGGAGGTGGACGGCTTCACCGGCGCGTACCGCATCCGGCGGGTGGACATCGTGCACGACGCGGGCGACAGCCTGTCCCCGATGATCGACATCGGGCAGGTCGAGGGCGGGTTCGTGCAGGGCGCGGGCTGGCTGACGCTCGAGGACATGCGCTGGGACACCGGTGACGGACCGGACCGCGGGCGGCTGCTGACCCAGTCGGCGAGCACCTACAAGCTGCCGAGCTTCTCGGAGATGCCCGAGGAGTTCAACGTCAGGCTCCTCGAGAACGCCACCGAGGAGGGTGCGGTGTACGGGTCCAAGGCGGTGGGCGAGCCTCCGCTGATGCTGGCTTTCTCGGTGCGGGAAGCGCTGCGCCAGGCCGCCGCGGCCTTCGGGCCCACCGGTAAGTGCGTGGAACTGGCCTCCCCCGCGACACCGGAGGCGGTGTACTGGGCGATCGAAGCAGCCCGCAGTGGCGGCGCGCGGCGCAACGACCGCGCTCGCGAGGGCGACGGGACCTTCACCGGCGCGTGCGCCGTGAGCAATGCCTGACATGACCTGGGTGGCCGCGGTCGCGCGGCTGCGAGCCCGCCGGGAACCCGGCGTGCTGGTGACCGTCGCGACCGTGCGGGGCCACGCACCCCGCCGGGCCGGTGCCAAACTCGTCGTCGGACGGACCGGGACCTGGGGGTCGATCGGCGGCGGCAACATCGAGGCCGTCGCGATCGACCGGGCCCGCGAGCTCATCGGCACGCCCGGCCCCGAGCCGGAGCTGATGGAGTTCGCCCTCAACGACAAGGTGACCAACCGGCACGGCGTGCAATGCTGCGGCGGAACCGTCACCGTACTGCTCGAACCGCTGCCGGTGGTCCCGGCGGTGGCGGTCTTCGGCGTCGGGCACGTCGGGCTGGAGCTGGCGCGCATCCTCGCCCGCCACCACCTCGATCTGCACTTGGTGGACTCCCGCCCGGACATGCTCACCGGCGAACGGCTCGACGTGCTCGCGGACGCGGTGGCGCAGATCCACGTGCACCACACCCCCCTGCTTCCGGAGGAGGTGCTGGCGGAGCTGGCACCCGGCACCCACGTCCTGATCATGACCCACGATCACGCCGAGGACGCCGCGCTGTGCGACGCGGCCCTGCGCACCACCGGTCTCGGCTCGATCGGGCTGATCGGTTCGGCCGCCAAATGGACGCGGTTCCGGCACCGCCTGGCCACCGAGGGCGGCCACGACGCCGCCACCATCGACCGGATCAGGACCCCGATCGGCATCACCGGGATCACCGGCAAGGAACCGGCCACCATCGCGGTGAGCGTCGCGGCAGACCTGCTCCGGAGCTTCGAGCAGGACCGCCACTGAACCGTGCGGTAGCGGCGGCCACGGTCCGGTGCTCCGGTACGTCCTCCGGAACACGCTCCGAGCACACGCTCCGGTACGTCCCTAGAGGCCGCCGTCGCGGCGCAGGCTGGCGGGGCCGGAGTGGGCGCTGACGGAGGCGAAGTGGCCGTAGTACTTGGCGGCGTACTTCAGCGCGCCGAAGCCGCCCATGGAGAACCCGGCGACGGCGCGGCCGTCAACGCGACCTCCTGGAGGAACGCGGGGCGACGGCCGGGGTCCGGACCGCCGTGGAACGTGCGGTTCGGACGCTAGCCACGCGCCTCCCGGTGCAGAACCCGGAACGTCACGGACTGACAGACGCGGCCGCGGTCGGCTATGAGCCGGCCGGGGTCGGCACCGACTCCGACGGGACGGGAACCCCGACAGCCTCGGTCGTCCCCACGGCGGCCCAGGGGCGACCACGGCCGGCGGGCCGGGGTTGCGGATTTGGCCATCTGAGCAGGTTCGAGGCGTCACTCAGAGGGATTTCCGGCCACCCTTGGCCGGGCAACGTCTGTCCGGGCGTCGAACCGGCAGAGTCGACTCGGGATGACGGAGGAGCCGGCCCCCGGCCCCCGTCCTGCGAAGGAGGTGGAGTGACCATGACGATGCATGCCGTCGAGCTCCCGGAACTGTGGATGCCTCATCCGCTGCGGGTCAACCGGCATCTGCCGGGGCTGCGCGCGGAGAGTGAGACGTGGGCACGGGAGATGGGCATGGTGAGCGACGGAAGACGGACGTCCCGCCACGCGATATGGACCCGGTCCCAGTTCCAGGCCATGACGGTGGACCAGCTCACCGCATGGACCCTTCCCGACGCCGCCCCGGCCGACCTCCGTCTCAACCACCGGTTCAACATCTGGGCGTTGGCGTGGGACGACTACTTCGCCTCGGCCTTCAAGCGGACGGGCGACATGCAGGGCGCGCGGGAGTTCACCGTTCGGCTCCACGCCTTCCTGCACCCGGAGGACGGGGCCCGGTCACCGGAGCCGGTGAATGCCGTCGAGCGCGGACTCGCGGACCTGCAGCGGCAGCTGTTTCCACCCCGACTGGCGCACTGGCGGCGGGACTTCAACCGGGCCCTGGCGCAATACATCGATGCCGGAGTCGAGGAACTGGCCAACAGCCGCGCCGGCCGCGTACCCCACCTGATCGATTACGCCCCGTTCCGGCGGGAGAGCTTCGCCGCTCACACCGCCCCCTACTCCGTCGAGCTCTCCACCGGTGCGCGCATACCCGAGCGCATACGGAGCAGCCGGACCATGCGTGGATTACTGGCCGCGTTCATGGACGTCATGGGGCTGGCGAACGACATCGCCTCCTACGACCGGGAAGTCCATGAGGAGCACGACGTCAACAACCTCGTCGTGGTGATGGCCACGTCGCTGGGCATCCCCCTCGGCGATGCCGTACCGGCCGCCGTCCGTCTGGTGAACTCCCGGCTGCGCGACTTCGAACAGCTCCGGCAGGACGGGCTTCCGCTGCTGGTCCGGCGCTGCGGCTTGCGGCACGAGGAGCGAGCCGAGCTGGAGACGTGGATCGGAGGAGCCTGCAGCTTCCTGTCGGGTCTCCACGCCTGGTACACCGGGGCACCCCGGTATGTGTCCCCGGACGGGCCCCCCGGGCTACGGTACCGAGCGGGCACCGGCGCATGCCCGCCGGTACCCGCTTCAGTCGCCGGGCCGGGGAGCGGCGCCCAGCCGTGAGGGGATCTATCGCCTCCGCAGGAGGCGGCCGAGACGCACCCACCACGAGGAGCGGTCCCCCGGCCCCCGGCCGGGCTCGGGGACGGGCCCCGGCACCGGCGCCGCCCGGAGCGCCGAACCGCTCTGCGGGGGCGGCGCCGGGAGCGGTACCGGGAGATGCTGGTTCCTCGGGGGGCGCGCGGCGAACGTGACGGGCAGTGCCGTCAGATGCCGGGCCCAGGTGGAGGAACGCCACGTGAGGTCCTTCTCGGGAACGGCCAGAGCGATGTCGGGAAGCCGCGTCAGCAGGATGTCGATGCCGGTGTCGGCGATGATGCGCCCGATGTCCTGGCCGGGACACTCGTGGCTGCCGGCGCTGAAGGACAGGTGAGCGCGGTTGTGGTGGACGGGTGTCGAGGGATCCGGGCGGATCGCCCTGTCGACGTTGCCGGCGGCCAGGCCCAGCAGGAGCATGTCTCCCGCCTTGATGTCCTGCCCGCCCAGGGTGGTGTCCCCCTTGGCATATCGGGAGGGACACACCATCAGCGGGGGCTCGTCCCAGAGGACCTGCTCCACGGCTTCGGGCAGGGTCATCTGTCCGCCGGCCAGCGACCCGCGGAACCGGGGGTCGGTGACCACCATCCGCAGGACGTTGGACATGAGGTTGGCGGTGGTCTCGTACCCGGCGAGCAGGATGAGGCGCAGGTGTTGCACGACCTCCTCGTCGGTGAGGCCCGCCGGGTGGGCCATCAGAGCGGAGGCGATGTCCTGCCCCTTGTGCACATGCTTGGTCCTGACGAGCTCTTCGAGGCTCTCCACCACGATCGCGTTGCTGGCGAGCGAGGTCTCGGTGGCCTTGAAGAGGTCGCGCGCGGCGTGCACGAGCCGGGGAGTCCCCTCTTCGGACATGCCCAGCAGATGGGTCAGGGTGAGCATGGGCAGGTGCTCGGTGAACTGGCCGACGAGCTCGGCCTCGCCGCTCGCGCAGAACGAGTTGATCAGCTGGTGGGCGAAGCGGGTGATGTGGCGTCGGAGGCCACGGTGATCGAACTGGTCGAGCGAGGCGGTGACCGCGCTGCGCAGGCGCTGGTGCTCCTCGCCGTCCGCGCAGACGCAGTCGGGACGCCAGCCGATCATGGGCATGAGGGGGGAGGTGGCCGGGTCGATCTCCCCGCTGCTCCAGCCGTGCCAGACGCGGGGGTCGCGGGAGAACTGGGTGGCGCGGGTGGCCACATCACGGTTCTCGAGGTAGCCGAGGACGAGCCAGGCACGTACGTCGCCGTCGAGCAGGACGGGTGCCACGGGGCCGTGGGCGGCACGCAGCTCCTCGTAGAGGCCCATGGGGTCCGTCTCCGCTGCGGAGCCGAAGAGGCGGACCGTCCCGCCGGGCCCGGTGGCCGCATGGGCCGGGCAGCCCGGCGGCGGGAGCATTCCGGAGTCCTCGGTGGCGTGGTCGGGGCGTGGAACGGTCATGCGGTCTCCTGGGCGGCGAGGGTGCACAGGTAGACCATCAGCGAGAGGAGGGCGTCGCGGCAGGACGCCCGGTCCCGGGCGTCACAGGTGACGAGGGGTACGGATTCGCTGAGGGCCAGAGCCGTGCGCAGTTCTTCTTCGGGGTATTCCGGTGCGTCAGGGAAGGCGTTGACGGCCACGATGAACGGGACGCGGCGGTCCTCGAGACGGGTGACCACCTCAAAACAGACTTCGACCCTGCGGGTGTCGACGAGGACCACGGCACCGAGCGCGCCTTCGAAGATTCCGTTCCACAGGAACCAGAAGCGCTCCTGTCCCGGGGTTCCGAACAGGTACAGGACCAGCTCCTGGCTGATGCTGATACGGCCGAAGTCCATCGCGACGGTCGTGGTGTTCTTGCTCGCCGTGCCGGGATTGTGGTCGATCCCGACGCCGGCCTGGGTCATCGTCTCCTCGGTGGTCAGGGGAGGGATCTCGCTCACGGCTCCGACCATGGTCGTCTTGCCGACTCCGAAGCCTCCGACGACGACGACCTTGACCCCCCTGGCACCGTGGGCCAGCAGCACGTCGGTGTCGCGTGGGCCTGCCATGAGCGCGTCAGAGTCTGCGTAGTCCATGAATAACCGCCTCCAATAGGCCGCGGTCGGGATAGGCCGCGACGGGCACGGGTGCAATCGCCTCGACGCGTTCGTCCTCGACGAGCTGGTGCAGCAGCACCGTGACGACGCTGAACGGCAGGCTGAGGTAGGCCGAGATCTCGGCCACCGACAGCGGGTACCGGCACATGGAGAGGATGGCCGCCTGCTCGGGCTGCATCGAGGGTTCCGGCTCGGACCTCGTCGCGATCAGGGTGACGAGGTCGAAGGTCCTGGCCGAGGACCCCGCGCCACCGGTGATGACGTAGAGCGGAACGGGAGTGCCCTCGTCCCAGGGTGACTGGTTCTCCGAGCTCACATCGCCTGCCGGACGTCATCACGAGGCGGGCTGGTCATGTGCCGACCGATCCGGACCACCAGCGTCCGCATGCGGTCGCCGAGCAGCCCGGCGTCCACCTCCTCGTCCGCCAGTACCGCGAGGTACGCGCCGGGGCCGGCCGCCATCTGGCAGAAGTACCCGCCATCGGCCTCGATCCCGACCGTGCGCGTCGAGCCGTCTCCGTGCGGGAACATCTGCGCGATGGCCCTTGCCAGGCTCTGAAGGCCGGAGCATGCGGCGGCGATCGCGTCGGCCGTGTCGGGTGCTGTGCTGGCCTGGCCGATGCAGAGGCCGTCCGACGAGAGGACGACGACGTGTCGTACGTGCGGAACGCCGCCCACCAGCTCGTTGAGCATCCAGTCAATGTTGGGCAGTGGCTGCATGTTAGTCGACCTCATCAGACGGCTCATTGTGCGGAGTTGAGGATTCGGCGTCCGGCCTCTTGGCACCGTTGAAGGCCTCCCACATCAGGCCGGGCTGGCGGGACGTGCCGGAGGTGCCCCGGGAGACGGGGGTGGCGGGGGGCGTGGGGGCCGTGCGGACGACCGGTGGCGGGACGGGTGACTCCCGGCGCCGGCGGGGGAGCCCGTTCACGGTCTTCCCGACCTCGCCGCCGGAACGCGCCGGCCTGTCGTGCACGGCCGCCGGTGCAGGCCGGGGGCGGATCGGTCCGCCGACGGGTCTCCGTACGGGCTCCGGGGTCCGTACGACGGGCTGCTCCACCGTGGTGATCAGGCGCCGGGGTACGAGGACGACGGCCCGTACGCCTCCGTACGCGGAGGTGCGCAGGTCGACTTCGCAGCCGTGCTCGCGGGCCAGCCTGCTCACGACCGGCAGGCCGAGCTGCGTCACCTCGCCCAGGCCCGTCAGGAAGAGCCCCGACGAGGCGTCCGCCATGACGCGCGCGATGCGCTGCCGGACCTCCTCCGTGAGTCCGACCCCGCGGTCCTCGATCTCGATCGCGATGCCGGAGGGCACCTCGATCGCGCTCACCTCCACCGGGGTGTGCGGGGGCGAGAACGTCGTGGCGTTGTCGAGCAGTTCGGCGAGCAGGTGGATCAGCGGTTCGGCTCCCGGACCGATCACCGCCGCCTCCGTGACGGCCTGCAGCTTCACCCGGGGATAGTCCACGATGCGCGACATGGCCCCCCGCAGGACGTCGTAGAGCGGAATGGCCTTCGACCACTGCCGCCCGGGACGGGCGTCGCCCAGGACCGCGATGCTGGCAGCGAGGCGGCCGATCAGTGCGTTGCGGTGGTCGATGCCCTGCAGGCCGCGGGAGAGCACGAGGTCCGTGCCGTGGACGATCTGCATGGAGCGGAGGTCCTTGGCGAGCTGGTGCACGATCGCCTGCACCCTGCGCGCCACGGCCACGAGGGCCCGCTGGGAGGAGTCCCGTGTGCTCTCCTCGGCCTCCACGGCCTCCAGGAGCGTCCGCAGGGCCAGCTTGAGGGCCTCGGTGAACTCGTCGTCGAGGTGCGCTCCGAAGGGGACGGACTGCAGGATGTCCGAGGACGTGTCGCCCTGCCTCAGGCGCGCGACCGCTGCGGGAAGGAGCTCCTCGGCCAGCCAGACGGTGGTGGTGCGCTGATCGGCCAGGCGCCTGAGGAGCGCGGCCTCACGCAGTGCGTGGGCTTCCTGCGCCTGGGCGACCGCCCGTGCGTGACGGGCCGCTTCCGCCGAGCGCGACCGGCGTACGGTCGCAGCCGAGCAGATGGCCGTGAGCGACACCGCGGCGACGCCCCACCATGCGAGCGGCGTCCGTATCTGCGCCGAGGGCGAGAAGGCCAGCCCTATGGCCAAGGCGCCGGCCAGGACGCCCGGCGTGATGAGCCACACCGGGAGCGTCGCAGGCGGCCGGGCTCCGGAGGTGGAACCTGCACGAACCATCAAGGTGTCCCTAAACAGTCTGGAATGAGCGGACCGAGGTAGTACGACGCATCATCAGGAACATAATTTCGATCGAATGCGTAAACGTTCTCGAACGGGGCCGCTCATAAAACACTCGCGCGAACGCTCACCATGGAGCGCGGCGCAACTTCTGCGGCGAGCATAGTCAGTTCATGTTTGGCGTGTGGCTCCGATGAACGGAAGGTTCCCATCAAGCAATTCGACCGCATGAAGTGACAAGAATACGGACTGAAAATGACACCGGGTGATCGAATTGTGTCCCGATTCCCGCGACCCGGCGGAGTGGGCCCGGCCGGCCCGCCCCGAAGGCGACGTGGCGGAGAGACCCGGACCTCCTCGGAGGCCCGGGTCCGGGTCGTCACGCCTGCTGCTCGCACACACGGGCGGCTACCGGCTGATCGACTGGCGGGGCATGCGCCCTGACGCGGCGGAGGGAGGCCGGCTCGACAGGATGGCCGACACCTCCGGGCAACCGGCGTCAGGCCTCAGAAGAGCCCGAGCTTCCTGGGCGAGTAGTTCTGGAGGATGTTCTTCGTCTGCTGGTAGTGGTCCAGCATCATCCGGTGCGTCTCCCGGCCGATGCCCGACTGCTTGTAGCCGCCGAACGCGGCGTGCGCCGGGTAGGCGTGGTAGCAGTTCGTCCATACCCGGCCCGCCTGGATCGCCCGGCCCGCGCGGTAGGCCGTGGTGGCGTCCCGCGTCCAGACGCCGGCGCCGAGACCGTACAGCGTGTCGTTCGCCGTCGTGACGGCGTCCTCGAAGTCGGTGAAGGACGTCACCGCGACGACCGGGCCGAAGATCTCCTCCTGGAAGACGCGCATGCGGTTGTCGCCCTCCAGGATGGTGGGCTGGACGTAGTAACCGCCCGCCATCTCACCGTCGTACTCGATGCGCCGGCCGCCCGTCAGGATCTTGGCGCCCTCCTGCAGGCCGATGTCCAGGTACGAGAGGATCTTCTCGAGCTGGTCGTTGGAGGCCTGGGCACCGATCATCGTGTCCGTGTCCAGCGGATGGCCGGGCACGATCCGCTCCGTGCGGGCGACGGCGGCGTCCAGGAACTCCGCGTAGTGACCGCGCTGGACCAGCGCGCGTGACGGACACGTGCACACCTCGCCCTGGTTGAAGGCGAACATGGTGAACCCCTCCAGCGCCTTGTCGCGGAAGTCGTCGTCCGCCGCCCACACGTCGTCGAAGAAGATGTTGGGCGACTTGCCGCCCAGCTCCAGCGTCACCGGCCTGATGTTCTCGGAGGCGTACTGCATGATCAGCCGCCCCGTCGTCGTCTCCCCGGTGAACGCGATCTTCGCCACGCGCGGGCTGGACGCGAGCGGTTTGCCGGCCTCCACGCCGAAGCCGTTGACGATGTTCACCACGCCCGGCGGCAGCAAGTCCGCGACCAGGCCCACCAGGAGGTGGATGGAGGCCGGGGTCTGCTCGGCCGGCTTCAGCACGACCGCGTTGCCCGCGGCGAGCGCGGGCGCCAGCTTCCAGACCGCCATGAGGAGCGGGAAGTTCCACGGGATGATCTGCGCCACGACGCCGAGCGGCTCGTGGAAGTGGTACGCGACGGTGTCGTCGTCGATCTGGCTCAACGACCCCTCCTGGGCCCGCAGGGCGCCCGCGAAGTAGCGGAAGTGGTCGATGGCCAGGGGCAGGTCGGCGGCGAGGGTCTCGCGGACCGGCTTGCCGTTCTCCCAGCTCTCGGCGACCGCCAGTTCCTCCAGGGAGGCCTCCATCCGGTCGGCGATCCGCAGCAGGATGCCCGCCCGTTCGGCCGGCGCCGTCCGGCCCCAGGCGGGAGCCGCCGCGTGCGCCGCGTCCAGCGCGCGCTCCACGTCCTCCGCGGTGCCGCGGGCGATCTCGGTGAAGGGCCGGCCGTCGACCGGACTCACGTTCTCGAAGTACTGGCCACGGGCGGGGGGCACATAGGCGCCACCGATCCAGTGGTCGTAGCGCGACGCGTACGAGACGATCGCGCCTTCCGTGCCGGGAGCTGCGTAACGGGTCATCTCGGGGCCTTTCTCGTACGGGGCCTGGCTCGCCGCAGCGCCGCCCGCGACGGGTGCGCGGGGTACGCGCCGGCCGGCGGTGCTCGCCGGGAGACTAGGGACCCGGAGGTTGCAACGCCGTTGCGGTGGGCCTTCGCCGATGTACCGGCGTGCTGCCGCCACATGGGGTTGTGCACCGTGTTGCGGTGCCCCGCACCCGTGCGGCTGCCGCGCGCGCCGCTACGGCTTCGCCCGGTGCCCCACCCCGCCGCCTCCCGCACCCAGTTCCGCGTCCAGCGCGCGAAGCCTCGCCCTTACGGTGGCGCGATCGCCGGCCGGCACACTCGCGGCGAGCGCGCGCCACACCTCCAGGTCGTCCTCGCCCCACGGGCTGTACGCCCAGTCCGCCAGCAGCCCCGCGTCCCCGCGGGCGATCAGCGCCGCCCGCAGCCGGTCCGCCAGCATCTGCCGCAGCCGCACCACCGCGGGCGCACCCGAACCCGGCAGCAACGGCCCGGCGTACCCGCTCAAGGCGGCCGTCACCGCCCCCGAGGCCAGCCGGCGGCCGACCGCGCCGAAGTCCGCGTCGACCGGCACGGCCAGCCGGTACGGCCGCGAACGCAGCACCCCGGGCCCCAACAGGGCCCGCAGCCGCGACAGTTCCGCGCGCAGCGTCACCGGATTGACCGCCCCCTCCTCGTACAGCGCCACCAGCAGCTCATCACCGCTCAGGCCCTCCGGGTGACGGGCGAGCAGGACGAGGATCTCGCTGTGCCGCCGGCTCAGGCGTACCGTGCGCCCACCGGCCGCCCACAGCGCCTCGTCCCGCCCGAGCGCCGACAGCCGCGCCCGCTCACCGCCCGCGGGCGGCCCCGCCAGCGCCAGCTGTGACTCCGCGGCCCGCGCCACCGCCTGCACGAACGCCAGGCTGTGCGGATGCGCCAGCCGGTCCCCGCCGGTGATGTCCACCGCGCCCAGCAGGTGCCCGGTGTGCGGATCGTGCACGGGCGCCGCCGCGCACGTCCACGCCTGCACCGGGCGCCGGAAGTGCTCCGCGGCGAAGACCTGCACGGGCCGGTCGACGGCGAGCGCCGTCCCGGGCGCGTTCGTCCCGGCCGCCGACTCCGCCCAGCGCGCGCCCGCCACGAAGTTCATGCGCTCCGCGCGGCGCAGCGTGCCCGCATGCCCCTCCACCCACAGCAGGCGCCCGTACGCGTCGCACACCGCCACCAGGTGCTCCCCGTCCGTCGCGTACGCCCCCATCAGCTCCCGGATCACCGGCATCGCGGCGGCCAGCGGATGCCCGCCCCGGTACGCGCCCAGCTCCTCCCCGCCGAGGTCCACGCAGGCGGCGCCCTCGGGGCTCACCCGGGCCCGCGCCGAACGCCGCCACGACTCGGCCACCAGCGCCCGCACGGGCGGCCCCGGCACACCGCCACCGGACGTGAACGCGTCGTGCGCCCGGCGCAGCGCCCCGGCCCGTGCCACCGGATCCGCACCCCGCTCCAGCGCCGCCTCACCCGCCCAGGCATCGCCCAACTCGCCCTCCCGCTGCCGTACGCCGCCGCGCCGGTGCCATCGTCGCCGCCCCTCACCACCCCGACAAGCGTGCCGGTGCGTCCGACCCGTACGAGGCGACCGGACGAGCCCTCCCGTAGAGTGGGCGGCGGGCCGTGACTGGCGCTTGGGTGGAGTACCACCGGGGAGCGGCCCGACGGACCGACGTCGATGCCGCGCGCCTGGGCGAGCCACCGCGACGCTCAGGAGCGCATCCATGACCACCGACAGGTCCACCAGCACACCCGCCGGCACGCACGCCCCGTCCCCGACCGCCCGCCTCATGGACGGCAGCGGCCTCGCCCGCCGCCTCATCGAGGACACCGCCGTCCGCGCCGCCGACCTCACCCGCCGCACCGGCACCCGGCCCTGCCTCGCCACCGTCCTCGTCGGTGAGGACCCGGCGTCCGTGACGTACGTGCGGATGAAGCGGGCCCGCTGCGAAAAGGCCGGAATCCGCTCCCGCCACATCGAGCTGCCCGCCACGACGACCACCGGCGAACTGGTCGCCACCCTGCGCTCCCTGTCGGACGACCCCGACGTCCACGGCATCCTGCTGCAGCACCCCGTCGGCCCGCACATCGACGAACGGGCCGCCTTCGAGGCCATCGCCCCGGCCAAGGACGTCGACGGCGTGACCACCAGCTCCTTCGCGGCGATGAGCTTCGGCCTGCCCGGCTTCGTCTCCTGCACCCCGGGCGGCATCATGCGGCTGCTCGACGCGTACGAGGTCGACCCGGCCGGCAAGCGGGCCGTCGTCGTCGGCCGCAGCGCCATCCTCGGCAAGCCCGCCGGCATGCTGCTGCTCGCCCGCAACGCCACGGTGACGTACTGCCACTCGTACACGCCCGCCGCCGACCTGTCGGCGGCCCTCCGCGAGGCCGACATCGTGGTCGCGGCGGTCGGGCGGTCCCGCTTCATCCGCGGCGAGGACATCAAGCCCGGCGCCGTCGTGATCGACGCCGGGTACAACGAGGGGAACGTCGGCGACGTCGACTTCGAAGGTGCGGCGGCCCGGGCGGCCCTGATCACCCCCGTACCGGGCGGTGTCGGCCCGATGACCATCGCCGTGCTGCTCGCCCAGACCGTCGACGCGGCGGAGCGGCAGCTCGCGTAATACCCGGGGGCCTCATGGCCGGGGCAGCACCGCCGCCAGCTCCCGCAGGTGACGGTGCAGCCCCCGGTGCGGCTCACCGGCCGGCAGCCATTCCTTGCGGATCTTCGCCACGCACGTGTAGTTGGTGTCGCAGACGTTGGCCAGGGGCGCCTCGCCCGCCTGCGTCACCAGCTGGTACGCGTCCAGCCGGGACAGGCCGTAGTCGCGGGCCAGCCACTGCACCAGATCGAGCTGGGAGATGCGGAAGGCGTCCTCCAGCGGCCGTGCCGAGCCGGTCGACATGATGTGCGTGTCGGACTCGATGCGCGGCCAGGGCGTCGCCACACCCTTCAGCAGCTCGACCACCACCACGGTGTTCATCGCGCACTCCACCGCGACCCCGCACGTCTCGCCCTCGCCCTGCCGTGCGTGCCCGTCCCCCAGGCTCAGCAGCGCGCCCTCCACGTTGACGCCCAGGTAGCAGGTGACGCCGGCGCGCATCTCGGGCGTGTCCATGTTCCCGCCGTGCGCGTCCGGGACGAGTGCGGAGCGGACCTCCAGGTTCGCGGGCGCCACCCCCACCGTGCCGTGCATCGGATCCATCGGCAGCTCGATCTCGATGTCGCTGTCCCGCGCGTCGAACAGGCAGGTGCGGCGCTCCCGGTCCAGATGCCACATCCACACCACCTCGGGCAGCGGCTCCTGAAGGGTGGCCGTCGTGTGCGTGGAGGTGAGCGCCCCGAACAGCGGTACGGTCGTCGACGCCGCCCAGTCGCGGGCCGGCTCGATCGACACGAAGTGCACGGCCACCGTGTCGCCGGGCTCCGCGCCCTCCACGAAGAACGGCCCCGTCTGCGGGTTGAGGAACGGGAAGGTGCACACCTCCGACACCAGGTCCTTGACGGACCGTACGCGACCGGCGAAGCAGTCCTCGGTGTACAGGTCCAGCACCGTGCCCGGCGCGATGCGCGCCACGGGAGCGGCGCCGCCGAACGTCCAGGCGTATTCGCCCTCCTGGGGGCGTACGGTCACGATCCGCGGATCGGTCATCGTCGCTGCGCTCCTGTTCGGCCGGGCCGGTGGCGGACTGCGCTCACGCTACGGCGCCGCCACCGGCCCCGCCAGGGCCTCACACCGGACGACCGGACCCGTCCTCCGACGCACCCGTCGGCCCCATCGCCTCCGCGAGGCCCGGTGCCGGATCCCCGGGCGCGTCCGTCGGCCCCATCACCTCGGCCAGGGCCGACGCCGGATCCCCGGCCGGAGGGGCCGCCGGAGCCCACCGGCCGCCCTCCTTGCGCAAGGCCCACCAGCGGCCGTCACGGCCCAGCCGGAGCTGGACACCGGCGCCCGGCACCGTCCAGCGGTCGGGCCCCGACGCCCGCAGCGCGGGCCGCTCGGTCTCGTCCCACGCCTCGGCGAGCAACGCGCGGGCGCGTGCCGCCTGCTCCGGGGCGGGTGTCCACTCCTCCTCCAGCACGGCCAGTGCCGCGGTGCCGCCCAGGCGCCACGCGCGCGTGGCCAGGTCCAGGCCGGCCCGCCGCCGGCCGGTCCCGGCAGCCAGCCGGCCGGTGACCCGGGGATGCCCCTCCGTCCCGGCGGCGAGCCGCACCGCGTCCTGGTCCCGTGTCAGCTCCGGTTCCGCCGGCTGGTGCTCATGGCCGGGTACGAGCGCCTCCGCCAGCATCCGGTGGGCCCGCGCCGCCGCGTCCGCCGCGAGCAGGGCCAGCGCGTCCGGGTCGACACCGGGCGCCGGAGGGGTCTCGGTGTCCAACGCCGGCGGCTCGCCCGGCCGTTCCGGCAGCGGGGGAGGGGCGGGCAGGGGCGGCAGGATGTCCCGCGCGGCGAACGCCTCGTCGGCCCGTACGCCTTCCGGTCCCGTGTCCGCGGGCCGGCCGCCCTCCGTGCGTCCGGCCCGCGCCGCGCTGCGCACCTGGAGCTCGTCCAGCACCCGCCGCTCTCCGCGGCCCCGCATCAGCAGCAGCACGAACGGGTCCTGGTCCAGCAGCCGCGCCACCTGATAGCAGAGCGCAGAGGTGTGCGGACAGTGGTCCCAGGCATCGCACGTGCACTCCGGCTCCAGGTCACCGATCCCCGGCAGCAGTTCGATGCCGGCGGCCGCCGCGTCCTCCACCAGATGCGGCGGCATGTCGCGGTCCAGCAGCGCGGCGATGTGCCCCGCCCGGTCCACCACGAGGTCCAGGAACAGATCCCACTCGGGGTCGGTCAGTTCCTGCAGCAGGATGTCGCTGCGGTGCGCGGTGCCGTCCCGGTCCTTGACGACCGCGGTGATGCGCCCCGGCCGGACCGAGACCGCGCCCACCGCGCCCTCACGCGCGTGACGGCGCCCTCTCTTCAACTGCTGCCCGTCGAGCGCCGTGTCCTCCAGGGCCCGCAGCCACGCCCGGCCCCACCACGTCTCGGCGAAACCGCGGCCGTGGGCGGGCGGCAGCGCCGCGAACGTACGCTCGTCGTCGGTACGGCTCATCGCGCGCTCCCTCGCTCCGTCTTCCGCTGCGTCTCCTGCTGCGCCTCCCGCTGTGCCTTCCGCGGGGCCGGCTCCCGCGTTTCCTGCGGCGCTTGTCGCTGCCTCTCCCGTCCCGGATGGCGTTTTGGACCACCGGCCGGCCCGCGCAACTCCACCAGTGCCGCCAGCTCGGCGTCGGTCAGCTCGGTCAGCGCGCTCTCGCCGGAGCCGAGGACGGCGTCCGCCAGGTCCTGCTTGCGCGCCAGCATGGCGGCGATGCGGTCCTCGATGGTGCCCTCCGCGACCAACCGGTGCACCTGCACGGGCTGGGTCTGCCCGATCCGGTACGCGCGGTCGGTGGCCTGCGCCTCGACGGCCGGGTTCCACCAGCGGTCGTAGTGCACGACATGACCCGCGCGGGTCAGGTTGAGACCGGTGCCCGCGGCCTTCAGCGACAGCAGGAACACCGGTACCTCACCGCCCTGGAACCGTGCCACCATCGCCTCGCGCTCGGCGACCGGGGTACCGCCGTGCAGGAACTGCGTCCGTACGCCGCGTGCCGCCAGATGCCGCTCCAGCAGCCGCGCCATCCGCACGTACTGGGTGAAGACCAGCACGCTCGCCCGCTCCGCGAGGATCGTGTCGAGCAGCTCGTCCAGCAGTTCCAGCTTCCCGGACCGGCCGGCGATCCGCGGATCGTCCTCCTTCAGGTACTGCGCGGGGTGGTTGCAGATCTGCTTGAGCCCGGTCAGGAGCTTGACCACCAGGCCGCGGCGTTCCATGCCGCCCGCCCCGGCGATGGCCGCCAGGGTCTCGCGCACCACCGCCTCGTACAGGCCCGCCTGCTCCGGGGTCAGCGACACGGTGTGGTCGGTCTCCGTCTTGGGCGGCAGCTCGGGCGCGATGCCCGGGTCCGCCTTGCGGCGGCGCAGCAGGAACGGCCGGACGAGGGCGGCCAGCCGCTCGGCGGCGGCGGGGTCGGTGCCCCCCTCGACGGCCTGTGCGTAGCGGCTGCGGAAGGTTCCGAGCCGGCCCAGGAGTCCCGGCGTCGTCCAGTCGAGGATCGCCCACAGCTCGGAGAGGTTGTTCTCCACCGGCGTGCCGGTCAGCGCCACGCGCGCGTGCGCCCCGATGGTCCGCAGCTGCCGGGCGGTCGCCGAGTACGGGTTTTTGACGTGCTGCGCCTCGTCCGTGACGACCATGCCCCAGGTGGTGCCGGCGAGCCGCGCCGCGTCCAGCCGCATCGTGCCGTACGTGGTGAGGACGAACTCGCCCGCCTTCACGGGTTCCAGTTCGCGCGCCGGGCCGTGGAAGCGGCGCACCGGCGTGCCCGGTGCGAACTTCTCGATCTCGCGCTGCCAGTTGCCCATCAGGGACGTCGGGCACACGACGAGGGTC
Organism: Streptomyces sp. NPDC051310; assembly: GCF_044455245.1. NCBI lineage: Bacteria > Bacillati > Actinomycetota > Actinomycetes > Kitasatosporales > Streptomycetaceae > Streptomyces > Streptomyces sp. NPDC051310. The sequence continues at coordinate 40,943 of NZ_JBITEO010000029.1, read as the reverse complement.
GGGCCGGCGGCCGACGGGTCGGTCTGCCGGTGCAGGTGCAGCGCGATGAGCGTGATGGTCTTGCCGAGGCCCATGTCGTCGGCGAGACAGGCCCCGAGGCCCAGGGAGGTCATGCGGTGCAGCCAGTTGAGACCGCGCAGCTGGTAGTCGCGGAGCGTCGCGGCCAGACCCGCGGGCTGCCCGATCTCCCGCTGCCCGCCGGCTGTCCCCTCCGGATCGGCGAGCCGGTCCCGCAGTGCCCGCAGCCGTCCCGTCGCCTCCACGTCGACCCGGCGGCCGTCGACCTCGGCGCTGCCGGTCAGCACGGCACCGAGCGCGTCGATCGGGGTGACCCCGTGGTCCTGGGCGGTCTGGGCCCGGCGGGCCTCCTCGGGGTCGAGGAGCACCCACCGGTCACGCAGCCGCACGACGGGCCGGCCGGCCTCGGCGAGCCGGTCCAGCTCGGCCCGGGTCAGCGGCTGGTCGCCGATCGCGAACCGCCAGTCGAAGCGGAGCAGGGCGTCGGCGGACAGGAACGACGGCAGACCGCCCTGCCGGGCCGCGTCGCCGGGCGTCTCCTCGTCCGGAAGCCCGATCACCGCCCGGGCGGTCAGCGAACGTGCGAGCTCCCTCGGCCAGTGCACCGGTACGCCGGCCGCCGCCAGCGCCCGTCCCGCCTCGCCGAGCAGCTCGGTGACCTCCTCGTCGGCGAGGGCGACGGCATCGGGGACGGCGGCCGACAGCAGGGGGCCGAGTGCGGGCCAGGCACGCGCGGCCCGGCGCAGCGCCAGCAGCGCGTCCATCCGGGCGCGCGGCCCGAACGACCGGCCCGCGGCCGCCCCCGGCCCGTCCGCCGTACCCGACCAGACATCGGCGGCGTCGGCGACCAGCGCCGGGTCGTCGGCACTGTGCAGCTGCAGCACGGCACGGAAGGCCGGCCGCGCCTCGGCCGCGGGTTCGGGGGAGCCGGACATCGCGTCGCCGGGTGCGTCCAGGCCGGTGACCTCGACGCGCAGGGAGAGCCGTACGCCGGCGTCATGGCCGGCGGCCACGTCCGCCGCCCAGGCCCGCTGCTCCGGCACGTGCTGCGGGGGCTCCGCCGCGAAGGCCGCGCTGTCGGCGGCGAGAGGGGCCGCGGGCGTACGGGGCAGGGTGTCGGCCACAGCGTCCAGGAACGACCGCAGCAGCTGCTCCGGCTGCGGCAGCAGCGCCACGCCGTCCGGCGCGCTGCCGACGGGCACGGCGTGCGCCTGTGGAGGCATGGACGCCGCCAGGGTACGAAGGTGCTCCAGGTCGTCGGGTCCGAGCGGCCCCACCCGCCACGCGTCATGGTCGGTGACGGTCAGACCGGGCAACAGCCTTCCACGCGCCACGAGTTGCAGCGCCATCAGGGCGGCCGCGCCCCAGAACGCCACGGAGGGTGCGGCGCCGGCGTGGAGGCGGGCCCGCGTGAGCACGGGCAGCGCGTCGCGCACGGGCAGCGCCAGCGCCCGTACGGTGCCGGTCACGCCCTCGTCCGTGATGACGGTCAGCTCCTCGGCGGCGCCCGCGGCACCGGCGGCTCCGGGCGAGTCGGCTGACTCCCGCGGGTCGGGGAGATAGAAGGCCACCCGCCCGGCGCGGGGCGGGTCGCCGGGCAGGAAGACCGCGCGCGAGCGCGCGAAGCAGGGGAAGACGGGGGACTTCGGGGCGGCGGGGTTCGGGGCGGGCGTTGCATCGGAGAGCCTGTGCACAGCGCTGACGCATTCCTCAAATTTGACTAGTGCGAGCCGGAGCGGCCGAGGGTACCGGAAGCAGGCGCCGTCATGCGCTCAATTCGGCCGTGATGCAGCTCACTTCACCGAGGTGCGGGCCTGTTGGGGCACGGCACCGATGCCGGGATCGAGTCCGGCTACGCCGGCACGCACGACGCGAGCGTGGTCGGGTTCGCCTTCACCGCGCTGTGCAACCGGATGGTCGAGGACGCCACCGCGCCCCGCCGCGGGAGAGCCGAGGCCGAGCAGGTGCCGCGGCGTTTCACCCGCGGCGGCCCAAGCCCCGCACCGCCGGCCGATCCCGTGCGGAGACGCGATGAAGGCTTCCAGGACCCTCATCGGTGGGGGAGGCCTGCGCCTGCGGAGCGTGGCGCGGCGGGCGACCAGCTCGTCGATGCGTTCGGCGAGCTGCCGCCCGGCATCGACCTGCAGGGGGGTGCAGCCAGCCCTACCTCCCCCCTTGGGAAGCCCCCCGGCTGCCTCCGGGTGGTGGTGCCATGGCGGGGGGTGCGCACTCGCCCGTACGTTGATCAGGTCGGCGTACATCATGCGCACGGACCAACATCCGGAGTCCTCATGCCTCAGCTCATCGCTGCCCTCGACACCCTCACGCCCGCACCGCCGGCCGGTGCTTCCGCTCCCGCACGCGGGATCCGGAGCACCGGCAGTGAGTTCGCGCCCCTGCTGCGCGTCGTGAAGTCCCAGGGGCTGCTGGAGCGCCGCACCGGGTGGTACGCGGTCGGCATCTCCGTCAACCTGCTGGCCCTGGCGGCTGTCGCCGCCGGCCTCGCCCTCTTCGGGCATTCCTGGTGGTCCCTGCTGCTGGCCGTCCCCTTCGCCGTCCTGTCCGCGCGCGCCGGGTTCTTCGCCCACGACGCCGGCCACCACCAGATCAGTGAGGACAAGCGCCGGGACAGGCTCCTGCAACTGCTCCACGCCAACCTGTTGCTCGGCATGAGCCAGGAGTGGTGGAACGACAAGCACAACCGGCACCACGCCAACCCCAACCATGAGGAGAAGGATCCCGATGTCGCCCCGGACGTCCTCGTCTTCTCGCGGCACCAGGCGGAGGGCCGCACCGGCTTCCGGCGCTGGCTCACCCGTCACCAGGCTTGGCTGTTCTTCCCGCTGACCACCCTCGAAGGACTCGCCCTGAAGGTGTACGGGTTCCAGGCGCTGTTCGCCAAGGACGGGCCGCGCCGAGCGCGGCGCGAGCGGCTGACCGAAGGCGGGCTGCTCCTCGCCCACGTGGCGGGCTACCTCACCCTGCTGCTGAGCACCATGCCGTTCGGCCGGGCCGTCGTCTTCGCGCTGATCCACCAGATGCTGCTCGGTCTCCACCTGGGCCTGGCCTTCGCCCCCAACCACAAGGGCATGGAGGTGCCCGACCCGCACGGGGAGCCCTGGGGTCATCTGCGCCGACAGGTGCTCACCTCGCGCAACATCCGGGGCGGCGCCTTCACCGACTGGTTCCTGGGAGGGCTGAACTACCAGGTGGAACACCATCTCTTCCCCAGCATGCCCCGGCCCCACCTGAAGCTCGCCCAGCCCATGGTGCGTGCCCACTGCCGCGCCCTGGGCATCCGTTACACCGAGACCGGGTTCGTCGACTCGTACCGTCAGGCCCTCGGCCACCTCCACGACGTGGGCGAGCCGCTCCGTACCGCCCCGACGGCGCGGTGAGGACACGCCACCGCGGGCCGTGCTCCAGGACCGCTAGGGTGGCAGTTGATCATCCGTTCGACAGAGGGGGTCCCGGGGGATGCGCGGCACGGTCACTGCGGTCAGCAGCAATGGGGAGTACGCGTTCAGCAAGCCCAATCGCCCCGCGATCACGCTGCTGGCCGGTCTCGGGGTGGAAGGGGACGTCCACGCGGGCGTGACGGTGAAGCACCGGTCCCGCGTCGCGCAGGACCCCACCCGGCCGAACCTCCGCCAGGTGCACCTGATCCACGAGGAGCTCTTCGATGACCTGGCCGCGGCCGGCCACACCGTCGCACCCGGTGAGCTCGGGGAGAACATCACCACCCGTGGCATCGACCTGCTCGGCCTGCCGGCCGGCACCCTCCTCCGCATCGGCCGCGGAGCCGTCATCGAGGTGACCGGCCTGCGCAACCCCTGCCTGCAGATCGACGCCTTCCAGAACGGACTGCTGAAGCAGGTCGTCGGGCGTGACGAGAAGACGGGCGACGTCGTCCGCAAGGCCGGGATCATGGGTGTCGTGAGGACCGGGGGAGAGGTCCGCCCCGGAGACCCGGTCGAGGTGGAACTGCCGGACGAGCCGCACCGGCCGCTGCAGCAGGTCTGAGCGGCGCCGACAGGGGTACGCGTGCGTCATGAACGACAAGCGGCACGAAGGACCCGGCGAAGAAGGCCGCAGCGTCCCGAGGGACCTGCCCGACGAGCAGGCGAGCACCGGCTCCGACCACTGGGACGCCGACCTGTCCCGGACGGGCGACGAGGGCCGGGGCGGCACGCCCGCCGGAGAACCCGCCCCCGCGGAGGGTGCGGCGGGTGCCGAGCCCGACGACGATCCGGCCCCCGAGGAGCCCACCGGCTGACCCGTCAGGCGGGCCGCACCGCCATCGCCTCCAGGGCCGTCAGCAGGGCGGGGAGCCGTGCTCCACGCCCCACCGGAAGCACTTCGCCCGGCTGGTCGTCGAGCAGGACGAACGCGATGTCGTCGGTCCGTGCCACCAGTGACCACCCGGGGCCGTCGGCCCTGAGCATGCGTGCTCCGTCGGGTGCGAACCCGGACCGCACCCGGCCGACTGGCGGCGGGGAGTCCAGGTACCGCTGCACCTCCTCCAGCACGCGCCGCACTGCGGTGTCCCCGTATTCCGCGGTTCCCCCGGGTCCGGAGGATACGGAGTCCGCGGAGGCCGGGATGCCTTCCCCGTCGGAGGTCCCCGCGGCAGCGGGACCACCCGACCCGCCGGCCGCACCGGGCCGAGCCGAGGGACCTGGTGTGTCGTCCGCGGCGCCCCCGGTCACCGGGGCCTCGCGGCTGCCGTCCGGAGCCGCGCCGTCATCGTCCGGAGCGCCGGGAGGGGCGAAGTCGTCGTCGAGCCGGCTGCGCCAGGAGGCCCACTGGAGTGCGATCTCGTCCGCGCCCAGCCGCCGCTGGGCGGGGCCCCAGGAGCCGGCGTCCGGCGGGGTCAGCGGGGGCCGGTCGCCCGGGGCGGTCGGGGGATCGTGCGGCGGCGGCAGCTGGGGCGCGGCCACCGAGAGCGCGAGCGGCCAGCCCGGCAGCGCGGCGACCACACTGCGCTCGTCGGGGGAGAGGTCGTACTCCATGCCGCAGTCCCAGGAGGCGATGGCCACGGCCACCAGGGACACGTCGTCCACGACGACCGTCCACCGGGCGCCGTCCCCGTCCTGCCCCAGCACCAGCCCGTAACCGTCGGCGTACGGCTCCAGGCCCAGGGCCTCGCACGCCTCGGGATAGTCGTCCGCGAGCACGCTGGGGAACTGCGCGGGTGTCAGCAGCGCGGCCGTGAGCACGTACAGCGCGTCGTCGTCCGACGGGGCGTCGACCGCGACGTCGTTCCCGACATGACCGGCCTCGCCCGCGTCCTGCGTCCCCTCCATGCCGCCCTCCCCTCGGATCGTTCGTCGGCGCACCTTAACCAGCGGGTAACCCGCGCGTCGAGGGGCTGTCCGACCGTAATGAGGTCGACACCTTCCTGACCGTCCGGCTACGGTCCGTGGCATGTCCAGCACCAGCTCGCACTTCGTGTGCCTGCCCTGCCGTGTCTCCTACAAGAAGACGGCCGGCTACGGCAGACGGCTCAGGGACGTCTGTCCCCGCTGCGGCGGGCAGCTGCTGAGCGCGGGCTCCGCCCTCGCCGTACCTCCGCGCCGCGACAGGGCCGGCTGGCGCGCTCTCGCCGCCGTCCTCACCGCGGGCCTGCGCTTCCGCCAGGACTGCTGCGGCTGCGGTCCCGGCTACCGCCCCCGGACGCCCCGCGAGGTGAGGGACCTGCTGGCGTACGGCGCCCGCACCGGCACCGCACCGGCCCGGGCGCTGGCCCACGGCGACCCGTACGGCGACGACGTCAGGCAGCGGGTAGGCCGAGGAGGCTTCGCGCCACGCTCTGGGGGGACTCGTCCCGCTCGCGGGCGAGGGCGATGACCGCCCGGCAGGCCAGCTCGCTGACCCCGAAGGACAGCGCCTCGGGCGACACCCAGCCCGCCGCTTCGTCGATCCGCTCCTGATCGTCCTCGGCGCACGCCGACACGTAGACCGCCGCCGCCTCGAAGAGGTTGTGCTGCCGTGCGCGGGAACCGTTCCCCTGTTCCGGTGCCGGGGACTTGGGGAGCTTCAATATCGTGCGGAGTCTGCTGTACAACGGACCCACCTTCCCCTCCACCTGGGCTGTCCCTCCAACCTACGGCCCGTCCCGCGGCGGCAGAAGAGGGCCGCACCACGACTCCGGCGCGCGGGACCCGTCTCGGCGCCCCCGTCGCTGTCGTGTCCGGTTCCCGTCAGCCCTGCGCGACCTCACGTACGGCGAGGGCCAGGAAGCGGTCGTCCCGGTCCACGTACGACTCCATCCGCCAGCCGGCGCCGGCCAGCAGCGCCCGCAGGTTCGGCTCGGCCCGCACATCGTCATCGCTGATCCGCCGTCCGTGGCGGGCGGCCAGGGCGGCCCGGCCGATCGGATGGAACAGCGCCAGCACTCCGCCGGGCCGCACGACGCGCGCCAACTCCCGCAGGTTCTTCGCCGGGTGGGGGAGGTGCGAGATGAGCCCCGCCCCGAAGACGGCGTCCAGGGCGCCGTCGCGCACCGGCAGCCTCGTCACGTCGGCCAGGAGCAGTGCGGCGCTGCCGTCGCGCCCGGCCCGCACGGCCGCCGCCAGCATCGCGGGGGTGAGGTCGGCGCCGATGACGGTTCCCTCCGGACCGACGGCCTCGCGCAGCGGCGGCAGCGCACGGCCCGTGCCGCAGCCCGCGTCGAGGACCGCGTCCCCCGGCCGCAGTCCGAGATCCGCGACGGCCGCGGCGTACGCCGGGCCGTCGTCAGGGAACCGCGCGTCCCAGTCCGCCGCCCGGGCGGTGAAGAACTCCTGCACATCCGTGTGGTCGTCGGTCATGCGCACATGATCCCGCACATGCGATCCGGCCGTACGGTGCACATGTTCGAGCGGGGCACGATCGTGCAGAAGCATCTCTCTGTCATATTCCGTCAGCTTTCGAAATGCGCCCCCTAGGTGCGCCCCTGTGAGGTCTAGCGTCCCTGAGCCATGGGACACCTGGACCACGCCACCTTCGGCTGGCTGACCCCCGTGCTGTCGTACGCCATGGCCTGCATCGGAGCGGCCCTCGGCCTGCGCTGCACCGTACGCGCGCTCGACGAGACGGGCCGCTCCCGCCGCAACTGGCTGCTCACCGCCGCCTCCGCGATCGGCACCGGCATCTGGACGATGCACTTCGTCGCCATGCTGGGCTTCGGCGTCACCGGCACCGACGTCCGCTACGACGTGCCGCTGACGCTCCTGAGCCTGCTCGTCGCCATGGCCGTGGTGGGCGCCGGTGTCTTCGCCGTCGGCCGCGGGCACCGGCAGTCCGCGGGGCACGCCGGCCCCGAACACGGCCCCGAACACGGCTCAGGCCCCCGTACCGGTCCGGCGCACGGCCGCGGCAACGGCAACCGCGACCGGCCCGGACAAGGACAGGGCCGCAGGCAGGGACCGGGCCGCGCCGGTGCCCTCCTGCTCGGCGGACTCACCACCGGTCTCGGCGTCGCGAGCATGCACTACCTCGGCATGGCCGCGCTCCGGCTGCACGGCACCGTCCGCTACGACCCGCTCCTCGTCGCGCTCTCCGTCGCCATCGCTGTCGTGGCCGCCACCGCCGCCCTGTGGGCGGCCCTCAACATCACGTCCCCCGTCGCGGTCGCCGCCGCCTCCCTGGTCATGGGCGCCGCCGTCAGCAGCATGCACTACACCGGCATGCTCGCCGTCATGGTCGACGTCGCCCCCTCCGGCGGGCACCTGCCCGGAGCCACGCCGATGCAGTTCATCTTCCCCCTCGCCGTCGGTCTCGGGTCCTACCTCTTCGTCACCGCCGCCTTCGTCGCGCTCTCCCCGACCGCCGGGGAACGCGCCGCCTACGCCTCGGCCGAACGCCGCACCGAACCGGCGACCACCCCTCTTTAGCGCCCGCACCCGGAACGAGGACGCCATGCCCACTCCCCGCACAGCCCCCGGCGGGGCCGCCGTCCCCGAGGTGCCGCCGCCCGGCGCGGCGGCCACCCGCGGACGCCGCGCGCACGCGGGACCACCGGGTTCCGGCGACCCCCGCTCACCGCACACGGCGGCTCGGCGTCCCGCCCGCGACCGGTGGCGCCCGAGGCCCCGGACCGTACGCGCCAGGATCATCTCGCTGCTGATGATGCCCGTCGTCTCCCTGCTCGCCCTGTGGGGCTTCGCCACCGTGACCACCGCGCAGGACGTCACCCGCCTGTACGAGGCCCGGCACGCCGACGAGCGGATACGCGAACCGGTGGCCGCCGCCGCTGCCGCCCTGCAGGCGGAGCGCAGCGCCGCCGTACGCCAGGCGGCCGCGCCCGGCACCGGGCACGCCACCGGACTGCGGCGGCTCGCGCGGCGCACCGACGCCGCCGTCGCGGCCCTCCGCCTGGACGGCCGGCACACCGTGGCGGACACCGGAGACCTGCCGGCCGACGCCGCCGCGCGGGTCCGGCAGTTCGTCGGTCGCGCCGAGGGCCTCACCACCCTGCGGACCGCGCTCATCGACGGGAGAACCGGCGTGGACACCGTCCACACCCGGTACACGGCCGCCATCTCGGCCGCCTTCGACGTCCAGGGCGCTCTCACCGGCATGCCCGACTCCCCGCAGGGCTCCCGGGCACGCGTGCTGCTGGAGCTCGCCCGCGCGGGCGAGATGCTCGCCCGGGAGGACGCCCTCCTCACCTCCGCCCGGCTCACCGGGGAGTTCCCCGCACCCCGGCACCGCGCCTTCACCGGCACCGTGGAAACCCGTCGCACCCTGCTCGTGTCGGCGACCGCCGATCTTCCCTCCCCCCAGCGCGACGGCTGGCACCGGCCCGCGGCACAGCGCCCCCACCGGCAGCTCCTGGCCGCGGAGAACACCGTCGTCGCCGCGCCGCCCGGGCGGAAGGCCGCCGCCGCCGTCCCGGCGGCCGCCTGGGACGAGGCCCACAGCACCGTACGCACCGCCCTGGCCGCCCTCGAGAGCGACGCCCGCCGCACCGCGGCCGACGACACCGACCCGCTCACCGGCGGCATCCTCACCCCGGCCGGAGCGGCCGTCCTCCTGGGCCTGGCGGCGGTCACCGCCTCCCTCGTCATCTCCGTACGCATCGGCCGCGCCCTCGTCGTCGAACTCGTCACCCTCCGCAACACCGCCCTGGAGATCGCCCGGCGCAAACTCCCGCAGGCCATGCACAGGCTGCGCGCCGGGGAAGAACTGGACATCCGGACCGAAGCACCACCCGGGCCGCCCGCGCAGGACGAGATCGGGCAGGTCGGCGAGGCCCTCGGCACGGTCCACCGGGCCGCGCTCGGCGCCGCCGTCGAGCGCGCCGAGCTCGCCGGCGGGATCTCCGGCGTCTTCGTCGACCTCGCCCGCCGCAGCCAGGTCCTCGTCCACCGGCAGCTCACGCTCCTCGACAACATGGAGCGCCGTGTGGACGACCCGGCCCAACTGGGCGACCTGTTCCGGCTGGACCACCTGACCACCCGTATGCGCCGGCACGCGGAGAGCCTCATCATCCTCTCCGGCGCCGCCCCCGGCCGCGCCTGGCGGACACCGGTCCCGCTGACCGACGTCGTACGGGCCGCCGTCTCCGAGATCGAGGACTACGCGCGCGTGGAGGTACGCCACCTGCCCGAAACGGCGGTCAACGGAATCGCGGTGGCCGACCTCACCCACCTCCTCGCCGAACTCATCGAGAACGCCACTCAGTTCTCCCCGCCCCACACCAAGGTCCGCGTCACCGGCGAACCCGTCGGCAACGGGTACGCCCTGGAGATCGAGGACCGCGGCCTGGGCATGGGCAGGGAGGCGCTGGCCGAAGCCAACCACCGCATCGAGCAGTCCGAGGCGCTCGACCTGTTCGACAGCGACCGCCTCGGCCTGTTCGTCGTCAGCAGGCTCTCCGCACGCCATGACATCCAGGTCCGCCTGCGCCCCTCGCCGTACGGAGGCACCACGGCCGTCGTCCTGCTCCCCACCGACCTGCTGCAGAGCGCGCTCCCGGCCGCCCCCGGCGGCCGCGACGCCACCGTGCCCGCGCCGCCCCCCGCCGCGCACCGCCGGCCGTCCCGGGTCCCCGTACCGACACCTGCCGGCGCCGCACCGGCCGGCCGACACCCGAGCGCGTCACCGCCGGCCCCCGTCACCGCCCTGCCGCTTCCGGGCCACCCGCCGCGCCCGCCGGACCCGGCCCGGATCGGCGGGCACGGCGACCCGGCGGTGGACGGGCCCGGTGACCGCGGCGGTGAACAGCAGGCCCGCGGTCACGCGTACCGCGGCCGCAGCGGCGAACACGACGTCAGCAGCCGCGCCGCTCACGGCGCGTCCGATGCGCGCGACGACGTGGTGGACGACCGCAGTGGGCTTCCGCGCCGCGTACGGCAGGCCAGCCTGGCACCGCAGTTGCGTGAGGCGCCGCCACCCCGGGGCGAACAGGCACCGGTCATCAGGGGCAGCGACCCCACCCGCAGCACCGGCCGCACCGGCACCCCGCTCACCACACGAACACCCGAACAGGCCAGGGACCGCATGACCGCCTATCGCGACGGCTGGGCCCGCGGCGGTGCCGCCGGCGAAGGAGACCGACGATGATCGAGCACCAGAGGATCGCCGCCCATCACCCCGCCCACCACCCCGCCCGGGAACTGGACTGGCTGCTGGACGACCTGACCACCCGTGTCAGGGAGGTGCGCCACACGGTCGTGCTCTCCGGCGACGGCCTGGCCGTGGGGGCCTCCAGCGCGCTGTCCCGCGAGGACGCGGAGCACCTGGCCGCCGTGGCGTCCGGGTTCCACAGCCTCGCCAAGGGCGCCGGCCGCCAGTTCCACGCCGGTGACGTACGCCAGACCATGGTGGAGATGGACGAGGGCTTCCTGTTCGTCGCCGCCGCCGGGGAGGGGTCGTGCCTGGCCGTCCTCAGCACGGCCGACGCGGACATCGGCCTCATCGCCTACGAGATGGCCCGGCTCGTCAAACGGGTGGGCGAGCACCTGCGCACCCCGCGCCGCGTCAATGCCACCCCGCCGGCCACCGGATGACGGGCGGCGCACCATGACCGAGCCGGGCAGCCACTGGTACGACGCCGACGCGGGGCCGCTCGTCCGCCCGTACGCCATGACCGGCGGCCGTACGAAACCGGGCCCCAGCAACGTACGCTTCGACCTCATCGCGCTCGTGGTCGTCGACGACGATCCGCCCACCGAAGGGTCCGGCGCAGCGCTCCTCGGACCGGAGCACCGGGCCCTGCTCACCCTCTGCTGCGCCGAGACGCAGTCCGTGGCCGAACTCGCCGCCGACGCCGACCTGCCGGTCGGAGTCGTCCGGGTCCTGCTGGGCGACCTCCTCGAAGCCGGGTACGTCATTGTCAGCCGGCCCGTACCGCCCGCGCAGCTTCCCGACGAGCGGATCCTCAGGGAGGTCATCGACGGCCTCCGGGCTCTCTGAAGCTGCTGACTCTCTCCCCTCACCAGTCATCCTCCGACCGTCCCATCGGCGCCCTCCCGAGAGAAGTGACGCATGGCCTCCGAGTGCTCCGACACCACCGCCCTGGCCCTGAAGATCCTGGTCGCCGGCGGCTTCGGCGTCGGCAAGACCACCCTGGTGGGCGCGGTCAGCGAAATCCGCCCCCTGCGTACCGAGGAACAGCTCAGCGAAGCGGGCGCGGCCGTCGACGACACCACCGGGGTCGACCGGAAGACCACGACGACCGTCGCCATGGACTTCGGCCGCATCACCATCCGCTCCGGGCTGTCCCTCTACCTGTTCGGGACGCCCGGGCAGGACCGCTTCTGGTTCCTGTGGGACGAACTGTCCCAGGGGGCCCTCGGGGCCGTGGTCCTGGCGGACACCCGCCGCCTGGAGGACTGCTTCCCGGCCGTCGACTACTTCGAGCACCGCCGGATCCCGTTCGTCGTCGCCGTCAACTGCTTCGCCGGAGCCCGTACGTACGGTGCGCACGACGTCCTGCGCGCACTGGACCTCGACCGGGGTACGCCCGTCGTGCTGTGCGACGCGCGCGACCGCGACTCGGGGAAGGAGGTCCTCATCCGGCTCGTCGAGTACGCCGGCCGGGTCCACACCGCCCGCCTGCTCGACTCGGTGTCCTGACCACCGGCCACCCGGCGCGATCCCTTTCGCCGTCGACATCGAGGCGCTGCCGCCGCACACGACGTGACGGTGAAGCTCCGGAGCGCTCTTGCCCTGCCCACGTCAGTACGAAAGGCTTAAGGAGAAACGGGGCAACGGGGAACGCGGGAAACGGGGAGGACCGGAATGGCTCTGGACAAAGGACTCGACTGGCTTCTGGACGATCTGACCAAACGGGTCGCCTACATACGGCACGCCCTCGTGCTGTCGAACGACGGGCTGGTGACCGGTGCCAGCAGCGGGCTCGCCCGGGAGGACGCCGAGCATCTGGCGGCGGTCTCCTCCGGCCTGCACAGCCTGGCGCGCGGATCCGGACGCCACTTCGGTGTGGGCAGCGCCCGGCAGACGATGGTGGAGTTCGACGAGGCGATGCTGTTCGTCACCGCCGCCGGCGAAGGCAGCTGCCTCTGCGTGCTGAGCGCGGCCGAAGCCGATGTGGGGCAGGTCGCCTACGAGATGACCCTGCTGGTCAACCGTGTCGGCGAACACCTCGCCGTGGCTGCCCGGCGACCCGGCGGCTGAGTTTTCCACAGGCCTGACACGCTGGTCCTCCTCCGCGTTACCTTCGTGACACAGAGTGACGCTCGACTCACGGGGGAGGACCCGCATGACGGTCACCGACACCACGGCACGCACGGTCGCATTCGCACGCGCGGCACAGGAACTCGCGCTCGAACGCAGCGAGTTCGACCTCGCGGTCCAGCTCGGACATGTGCGCACCGTGCCCGGAACCACGGGAAGCGACGGCGCAGCCGGGCGGCCCCGGGTCGCCCGCGCGGAGCTCGACCGGCTGCGCGCGGCGCCCGACTTCCCGGACGGCCTGCGCGACCGTGTCCGCACGGTCGGCACGGCCGAGGCCGCCCGGCTCGTCTCCATCACCACCGACCGCTTCACCAGACTCGCCCGGACCGGCCACTTCACCCCGGTCAGGTTCTACCTCAACCGCTACCGGGCGGTCGTCTGGCTCTACCTCGCCGGTGAGGTGCGCGAGTTCGCCGAACGGCACCCGCAGCTCCTCACCGGCAGACTGCCGGGCGCGCTGCGCGCCAAGCTCGACGCGGGCGACGACGCGCGCCCCCGCAACTGGCGGGCCCGCCGGCTCGGCCTGCTGCTGCGCGGCACGGACGATCCCTGGTCGGGGGCGGCGGCCATCGCCTCGCTGCTCGATCCGCTCCAGGTCGCCGAGGTGGTCGACGACCCGTACGAGCGCGCCCACCTCGACCGGCTCCGCCCCGAACCGCCGCACGCCCGCTCGGAGTCGGCGTCCTTGCGTGAGACCACCGAGCGCCTGCTCCGGGCCGACGAGCCCGACGAGATCCTGTGGCACCGCCTCGGCCTGGCCCTGGCCCTCGACGAAGCCCGTGCGCTCCGGCCGGCTCCCCGCCCGGACGGCGGTGTCGCCCGCAGCCGGCCACCGGCCCGCCCCGCCCGCGGGCGCGCCGGCCTGCTCGGCCGCCTCCTGTTGCGCCGCCGCACCTCGGTACGGACCGGTTGAGGCGGCGGGCACGCCGCAGGCAGGGAGGGAGGTACGCGGGGAGACACGCCGGCAAGCACGCAGGCCGCACTGGCTAGGCGCCCCGCGGCAGCACCGAACCCAGCACGGCGGGCAGGGGGTACCAGTCCGACGACACGACGCTGGCGTGCCGCCCGGCCAGCAGGGCCACCCGCTCCCGTGCCTGCGCCTCGGTCGGACGCACGCCGTCGATCGCGGGTGCCACGCCGTGCGCGTCGGTCATGACGACCAGGTAGTGCCGCTCGTCGTACCACCCGGTGTCGATGGAGCCGCCGGCGTAGGCGGAGGCGTCACCGTCGAAGACGACGAACCAGGGCCGGAGTCCCGCGTCCGCGTACCGGCTGCGCGGGTCCCCGGCCTGAGCGCCGTTCACGGCGGGGAACGCCGACGCCTCGCGCAGACGCCCGGCCGCGGCCAGGTGGCGCAGGTGCTGCGCGTACTCGCGATCGGTCCACAGCGTGTCGAGGGGGTTGTCCTTCTCCACGGTCCCCGGGATCAGCTGGACGATGAACTTCCCGGCCATCGCCGAGCGCGCCGGCCAGCCGTCCAGCCGCGCAGCGGTGTCCAGATCGGGGCGGGCGCCGGCCAGGTCGGCGGGACGGAACAGCGCGTCGCCCAGCCGCGCCGTCAGCAGCTCGTCCAGGGCGGCCGGGCCCCGGCCGTACTTGCCCTGGAAGCCGTCCTTCAGCTCGAGTTTCAGCATGACCGGCCGGTGTCCCGGGTTGGCGTCGTGCCAGGCCCTGATGTCGGCGAGGCACCCGCCCAGATCCTGGTTCCTCGGCTTGGTGCGCAGCTCACCGGCGTTCGCCGCGTTCACGCAGTTGTTGTCGTTGCCGATCGGGTTGCTGTGCGAGACCCGCCAGGATCTGCCGAAGGCGTTCGTCCACACATCGATCTCGAGCATGCCCGCGCCCGAGTCCAACCCATCGGCGAAGTAGGGGAACTTGGCTTTCTCGTAGGCGTTGTGCACCCCGACCGACGTCGAGCCCGAGTAGGCCAGCCCGCCCGGGTCGGCCGCTCGCGCGTCGACGGGGGCGAGGCCGATGGCCAAGGCCATGACGGCCATCCCGGCCATGGCCGTACGTGCAAGCGTCCTCATAGCCCCTGCCCCCATCCGTCGACCAAGCGTCGACCCGGTTCGTCCGTCGAAGTCGACCGCAGAGTAGGGGAGTTGAGTGAAGGAGGGGAGACCTGGGACTGTCCGTCGTCACAACATTTCGCCGTGGGGTCCGTGGAGGCGGCGCTTCCGCGGCTGCACCTTCGCCCCGTTCTCCGCTCCCGCCAGCGGGCCGGGCGGCTCGGGCCCTCGCGGGCCGGAGGAGGTCCGCCGACGGTTATGCGGGGAGCCCGCGTTTCCGGGCGGGCCGCCGACGCGCGGGCGCCCCCCGGGACGGGCGCGCCCAGGAAGGCCCCCCTCGGGGCAGGCACCCTCAGAAGCGGAAGCACCCTCGACAGGCCCCCTCGGAAACAGGCGCGTCGGGCCGGGCCCCCCTTGGGGCAGGCACCCCCAAAGAACAAGCCCCCGGGCCCTCGCCCCGCAGGCCGGGGCGCCGCTCGGCGCAGTCCCCCACGGGAGAGACCTGCCGGGCGGGGCCCGGGCGTGCGGGACGGGCGGCGGGCGTGCACCATGGGCGCATGCTGCTGGCCCGTCTCGCGGAGGTCTCCGGCCAGGTCGCCGCCACCTCCGCGCGCTCGCGCAAGATCGCCGCGTTGGCGGACCTCTTCGCCGCGACCCCGCCCGACGAGGCCCCGCTGGTCATCGCCTACCTCGCGGGCCGCCTCCCGCAGGGCCGGATCGGCGTCGGCTGGAGCACCCTCGAGGAATCCGTGCCGTCCGCCGCGGAAGCCACCCTGACGGTGGCCGACACGGATGCCGCGCTGACCGCCCTCGCCCAGGTCGCCGGCCCGGGCGCCCAGGCGGAACGCCAACGGCTGGTGCGCGAGCTGATGGCCGCCGCGACCCCGCCCGAGCAGCAGTTCCTGCTGCGGCTGCTCACCGGTGAGGTCCGGCAGGGAGCGCTGGACGCGGTGGCCCTCGAAGGAGTCGCGGCGGCGACCGCGGCGCCCGCCGCCGACGTACGTCGTGCCGTGATGCTCGAAGGGTCGCTGCCCCGCGTCGCCCAGGCCCTGCTCGCCGAGGGCCCCGCGGCCCTGGAGCGGTTCCGTCTGCGCGTCGGCACCCCGGTGCACCCCATGCTGGCGCACAGCGCGAAGAGCGTGGCTGAGGCGATCGCCGCCCTCGGCCCCTGCGTGGTCGAGGAGAAGCTGGACGGCATCCGTGTCCAGGTGCACCGCTCCGGGGGCGACGTCCGGGTCTACACCCGGTCCCTCGACGACATCACCGACCGGCTCCCCGAGGTGTCGGCGGTGGCCCGTTCCTTGGACGGCGACCGGTTCGTCCTCGACGGCGAGGTGATCGCGCTCGATGCGGCCGGCCGCCCGGCCCCCTTCCAGGACATCGCCTCACGTGTCGGGTCCCGCGTCGACGTGGCCACCGCGGCGGCCGCCTTGCCCGTGTCCCCCGTCTTCTTCGATGTGCTCGCGGCGGACGGCGCCGTCCTGCTGGACCTGCCGGGCCGGGAGCGGCACGCCGAGCTGGCTCGCCTGGTCCCGGAACCCATGCGCGTGCGCCGTACCGTCGTCGAGGACCCGTCCGAGCCGGCCCGGACCGACGCCGCGGAGGCGTTCTTCGCCGACACCCTCCGCCGCGGTCACGAGGGTGTGCTGGTCAAGGCCCTCGACGCGCCGTACAGCGCGGGCCGGCGGGGCCGCTCGTGGCTGAAGGTGAAGCCGGTCCACACCCTCGACCTCGTCGTCCTCGCCGCCGAATGGGGCCACGGACGCCGCACCGGTCTGCTGTCCAACCTCCATCTGGGGGCCCGTGCCGCGGACGGCTCGTTCGTCATGCTGGGCAAGACCTTCAAGGGCCTCACCGACGTGATGCTGCGCTGGCAGACGGAACGGCTGCGCGAACTGGCCGTCGAGGACGACGGTTTCGCCGTACGGGTCCGACCGGAGCTCGTCGTCGAGATCGCGTACGACGGCCTCCAGCGCTCGCCCCGCTATCCGGCGGGCATCACGCTGAGGTTCGCGCGGGTCGTGCGCCACCGTCCCGACAAGCGGGCCGCGGAAGCGGACACCGTCGAGCGGGTCCTGGCGTCAGGGCCTCAGGGGGCGTCCCGGGACGTGTAGCGGTGCCTGACCCACAGCGGCAGCACGTACCAGCAGATCAGGTACCACGTCACCACCCCGGCGACCAGCCATGGCACGTAGGAGTCGTGCGTGGCGACCCGCAGCACCAGGAACAGCGCCGAGACCAGAGTCGCCAGGAGCAGCAGCAGCCCGATGAAGGTGAGGCGCGATGCCCAGACGACCGTCTGCGGCTTGATCCGCCGCCCGGACACCAGCCGGTGGAACGAGACGGGTCCTATCAGCGCCCCCGTCGCGCACGACCCGAGGGCCACCGTCGTGATGTAGATCGCCTTGTTCGTGGACGTCAGGTCCGCGTACCGCGGCGTGAAGACGACCGTGAGGAGGAAGCCGAACAGGATCTGCACGCCCGTTTGGGCCACCCGTATCTCCTGGACCAGCTCCGACCATCTGCGGTCGGCACGTTCCTCCGCGGTCTCGTTCCGCCCCCGCTCCGCCGGGGAGGCCTGCCCGCTCGCGTCGCCGTGCTCGCTTGTGTCGTGCCGGGTCGCGCCGTGCTCGCCCGCGCCGCCACCACCCGTGCCGCGACCGCCCGTGCCGCGCCCCTCGTCCGCTCCGTGTCCGTCGTGCCCAGCCATGGCTACCTCCCACGGTCCGTCCCGCCGCCCGGCACTTCCCTTGTAACCCCGTGGGGCCCCCTCAACCAAGGCGGTACGACAGCCGGAGGAACTCTCCGGGTGTCGCGCCGCCGGAACGTGACCGGCAGGCCCGCCGCCCCCATGCTCGTACGGACCTTCCGGGCAGCCCCCGGAGAGCAGGCGCCGACCGGGAGGAGCAGCGCCGTATGCGTGCCACCCCGCACACCACGCCGCAGTCCCCGCCCCCGCCCGCGCGTGGCACCGGCACCGGGACCGCGCCCGGGGCCGGAGCCCACGCCCGGGTCGGCGACCGGGCGGCGTGCCCGACGAGGCCGGCGGGACCCACCAGGCCGACCGGGCCCGGTGGACCCAGGCGCCCCACCCCGCCCACCGGCCCCCCGGTCGCACCCTCCGGTTCACCGGAGCCGGAGTGTTCCGTACGACCGGCCGGGCCGGGCCGCTCGCGTTCCGTGGCCGTTCCGGGGTGTACGCACGCCGTCGCGGGTCATCAGGACCGTCGGGTCCGACAGGGACCACAAGTGCGACCGGAACGGAGTGAAGCGAGATGACGACCCGGGCTGCGGTCTTCGACGTGGACGGCACCCTTGCCGACACCAACCACCTGCACGTCACCGCGTGGTGGGAGGCGTTCCGGCAGGCCGGCCACGACGTCCCGATGCACGCCATCCACCGCTCCATCGGGCTCGGCAGCCACGATCTGATCGCCCGCCTCCTCGGCGAGGACCGGGACAAGGATCAGGACGACGCGCTCAGCAACGCCCACAGGACTCTCTACGGCACGTACTTCGACCGGCTGCCCGCCTTTCGCGACGCCGGGCGCCTGCTGAGGACCCTGGCGGCCGGCGGCTGGACGGTCGTCCTGGCCACCTCCGCCGGGGGAGGGGAACTGTCGGCCTTGCGCAGGGCCATCGAGGCGGACGACGCGATCAGCGCCACCGCGAGCGCGGACGACGTCGCCCGGGGGAAACCGGCTCCCGAGCCGGTGCGCCAGGCCCTGGAGCTGGCGGGAGCGCGCGCCGAGGACTCGGTCTTCGTGGGTGACACGGTCTGGGACATGCAGGCCGGTACGCGGGCGGGTGTCACATGCGTGGGGCTGCTCTGCGGCGGCATCCCCCGCGCCGACCTGACGGAGGCGGGGGCCGCCGTGATCCACGACGACCCCGCCGACCTGTTGGCGCACCTGGACGACGGCCCCCTGCGCGGCAGTTCCTCGTGACGAACGGGGCGTGCGAAGTGTCTACGGGATCCGCATCGTCCGAGGGATCCGGGGCGTCCGAGAGATCCGGGGCGTCCGAGAGATCCGGAGCGTCCGCGGAACCCGGAGTGTCCGGGGAGGTCACTTGCGGAGCTCGCGCTGGAGCTGCTCCTTGTTCATGTTCGACCGGCCCTGGACGCCCTTGCGCTTGGCTTCCTCGTACAGCTGCTCGTACGTGGGGCCCTTGGGTCCGCCCCCGGAGCCCGAGCGCTGGCCGCCCCGCTTCGAGGACGACATGTCCTGCTTGGAGGTCTTGCTCGCGGTCCTGGACTCGCCGGAGCGTGCCCGCTCCTTGTTCACGGTGCGCGCGGCGATCTCCTCGGCCCGTTTCTCGCTCGTGCCGCGCTTCTTGGCGCTCTCCTTGATGTGCTCGTACTGCCGTTCACGCTTCGGGCTGGATCCTGCGGGCATTGCTCCTCCTCACGGTCCCCCGTTGCCTGTCCTCACCCTCGTACCAGGGGCACCCCTCCGCAAACGCGCCGCCCCCGATCGTGATTGGACCTCCGGAGGCGAGGTATGCGTGGCTGTACGACGCTGAACGGGTACCCCCACGGACCAAGGAGTGGAGCGACGTGGAGAAGAAGGCAACAGACAACCACCCCTCGGACTGTGACGTCACCGTCCAGCTCAGCGACTGCGGCCGCGAGGACGCGCAAATCGTCTTCGACACTCTCGACCACGTCTTCGTGGGCTGTGACCTGCCTGCCTCCGGGCCGGAGCAGCGCCATGACCACGAGCCGACGGTCTGGATGGCGACGTTCGACAGCTCCGCACGCTCGGGCGGGGACCTGCCCGGCCCGCCGCGGCTGACGACGCCCGTCGCCGCGGTGCTGACGGGCGACCACCATGCCGTCGAGGAGGTCGAGAAGGAGCTCGGCCGCCTCTTCGAGGTGCGGACGTCGGAGTCGGTCCCCGGCGAGCACGAGAGGGAGCTGCGCCTCCTGCTGGCCCCGCGCTGAGCCGGCCCCCGGCGGGCCCTGACCCGCCGACCCTCCCCACGAGGGCGGTCCCGATGAACCGGGGCCGCCCTCTTCCCTGTCCCTGAGTCGGACAGTGCCGCGCGGCCCCCCGGACCGGCGCCGTACACCCCGCTATGCACCCGGTGTATACACCCTGTGTAGAGTACCGGCCGGTAAGCGACGTGTACGAGAAAGAGGGAAAGCCATGCCCTTCGGGAAGAAGCCCGCCCCGCGCACCGGACGCCGCTCCGTGGGCGTCACCGCCGCCTCCTTCCTGGCGGCGGCGTCGCTGGTCCTGTCGCTGGCCGGCTGCTCCGTCGACACGGTGGCGCCCGCCGGAGCACGGGACGAGGCCAAGGGGGAGGCGGGGCCCGTCGACTGCCGCCGGGCCAAGTGCATAGCCCTGACGTTCGACGCCGGTCCCGGCAAGGACACGCCCCGGCTGCTCGACATCCTCAAGGAGGAGGGGGTCCCGGCGACCTTCTTCCTGCTCGGCAAGAACCACGTGGTGCGCCACCCCGACGTCGTACGGCGCATCGCCGCCGAGGGCCACGAAGTGGCCAACCACACCTGGACCCACCAGGTGCTCACCGACATCGAGCCCGAGGAGATACGCCAGGAGCTCTCCCGTACGCAGGACGCCATAGCGAAGATCACCGGCCGCAAGCCCACGCTGATGCGCCCGCCGCAGGGCCGTACCGACGACACGGTCTCGGAGATCAGCCGTGAGCTCGGCCTGGCGCAGGTGCTGTGGAGCGTCACCGCCAAGGACTACTCCACGACCGACTCCGACCTCATCCGCCAGCGGACCCTCGACGGCGCGGACAAGGACGGCATCATCCTGCTGCACGACATCTACGACGGCACCGTCCCTGCCGTGCCGGGCATCATCGAGGAGCTGAAGAAGCGGGGCTTCACGTTCGTCACCGTTCCCCAGCTGCTGGCCCCGGCCAAGGCCGAGCCCGGTACCGTCTACCGCCCCTGAACGGCCCCACGCTGCTCCCGCGCCCCACGCACCTCTTGCGACGGAGTCGCCTCCTGCGACTGCCCCGCCTCCCTGGCCTCCCTCGCCTCGTGAGCCCTGCGGCGCTGTGCCGGAGGAGCCCGCGCCGTGCGACGCTGGCACCGGCGGGATGCGGCAACGGGCGCGGGCCCGGCCCGGAGCTCCTCCGGCCGGGCGGGCAGCCCGCGCGAGCCGGGCGCGTACGGACCGCCCGAGCCGCGCCGCCCGGTCGGTCGGCGCGGTGCCGAGCCGACCGCGTCGCGCCGAGCCCGACCGAGCCGAAGGAGCGCACGTGGCCATGACCGAGCAGCAGGCCCGGGACGTCCTGGACACCATCGCCGAAGCGCTCGCCCCGCAGCCGGACGCCAACCGCTTCGTGCCGGCCGTCGCCGCCGGCACCGCCGTGCGGGCCGTGATCGGGACACTCGCCCTGGAACAGCGCCACATCGTCGCCGCCGACCGCCGCTCCTTCCTGCACCTGGCGCAGCGCGCCGCCGGGCAGCCCCGGTGCGCCGAGTTCTTCGAGACCCTGGCGGAGGGGGAGACCCTCGCCCTGGAGCGCCTCGGCGCGCTGCTGACCGGCTGCGGACTCGACGAGGTGGCGGCCCGGGCGTACGAACCGCAGGCGGGCTGCCAGGCCTACCCGGCGTACGTCGCGTGGCTCGCCCTCAACGGCGAACCGGCCGACGTCGTCCTGGCCCTGTCCGCGAACTTCGCCGCCTGGGGCGGTTACTGCGCCACCATCGCCGAGGCACTGCGTACGCGATACGGCTTCACCGACGAGGCGTGCGGCTTCTTCGACTTCTTCGCCCTGCCCGCCCCGGCTCTGCGCGCCCAGGCGCTCGCGGCCGTACAGGAGGGCGGCGGCCGGATCTCCCTCCCGGCCGCTCACGGCTACGGCCGGCTGCTCCAGACGTACGAGCTGATGTTCTGGGACACGCTCGCCGTCGCCGCCCGGTGACCCCGACCCGACCCGGCCCGACCCGACAGGGACCTCCGCGTTCATGGACGGGAAAGGCGGGTACCCGCCGCTCGTTCCGTCCGTCGGACGCCGGGAGGCACCATGGCTGTGCGGCACCAGTTGATCAGAAGGCCGCCCGAGGCGGTGTGGGCCGTCCTCGCGGACGGTTCCCGCTACGCCGACTGGGTGGTGGGCACCGATTCGTCCCGCCCCAAGGACGACGGCTGGCCGGACGTCGGTTCCGCCATCGCCTACACCGTGCGCGTCGGCCCGTACTCCGCCGAGGGTGACACCGTCGTCCGCCTCTGCGAGCCCCTCCGCCGACTGGAGCTCGAAGCCCGCAGCGGCGCCCTCGGGACCGCGCGGATCGCCATCGAGCTCCGGCCCTGGGGCGACGAAACGCTCCTGATCATGGACGAGCACCCGCTGCGCGGACCCGGCGGCCTCCTGCACAACGCGCTGCTCGACGCCCTGCTGCAGCTGCGCCACCGCGCCATGCTCGGCCGCCTCGCCGACCTGGTCGAGAACGAGACCGCGCCGGGCGGGGAAGCCTCCGGCCGGCCCTCTGCCGGCGGTCAGGGCACCGCCACCCCCGCCCCCGGCACGCCCTGACGGAGACGCCGATGTCCCGCACACCGTCCCCGTACCCCGCGGGACTGGAGACGAAGGCACCCGACGCGGTCGTCATCGGCGCGGGCCCCAACGGGCTCGTCGCCGCCAATGTCCTGGCCGACGCCGGCTGGAACGTCGAGGTCCTCGAAGCCAACGAGGAGCCCGGCGGCGCGGTCCGCAGCGACCGGGGCGTCCACGAGGACTACGTCAGCGACACGTTCAGCGCCTTCTACCCGCTGGCCGTGGCCTCGCCCGTCCTCTCCCGCCTGAACCTCCACGAGGAGGGACTGCGCTGGAGCCACGCGCCCAGTGTCCTGGCCCATCCGCTCACCGACGGCCGCTGCGCCGTCCTGGCGCGCGACCGCGCGGCCACGGCGGCCGGACTGGAACACTTCGCCCCCGGCGACGGCCTGGCCTGGGACAACCTGTGTGCCATCTGGGACGGGATCGGCGAGGACGTCCTGCGCGCCCTGCTCACCCCGTTCCCGCCCGTGCGCGCGGCGGCGCGCCTGTTCGCCCGGTTGCGCACCGCCGGGGGCCTGCGGCTGGCCCGCACTCTGCTGCTGCCCGTGCGCAGGCTCGGCGAGGAGGAGTTCCTCGGCGACGGCGGCCGGCTGCTGCTGGCCGGCAACGCCCTCCACACCGACCTGGCACCCGAGGCGGCCGGCAGCGGCGGGTTCGGCTGGCTGATGTCCATGCTGGGCCAGACCGTCGGGTACCCCGTGCCGACCGGCGGTGCCGGGGCCCTCACCACCGCACTCGTACGACGTCTGGAGCGGCGCGGCGGCGTGGTGCGCTGCGGGGAGCGGGTGACCGACGTGGTCGTCCGCGCCGGTCGCGCCGTGGCCGTCCGCACCGCGTCCGGCGAGACGGTCCCGGCGGGCCGCGCGGTGCTCGCCGACGTGGCCGTACCCGCGTTGTACGGCGATCTCGTCGCCCCCGAGCACCTGCCCCCGCGCCTGCTGGACGACCTGCGCCGGTTCCAGTGGGACTGGGCCACCTTCAAGATCGACTGGGCCCTGTCGGGGCCCGTGCCGTGGACGGCCGAACAGGCCGCCACCGCGGGCACCGTGCACCTGGCCGACGGCATGGACGAGCTCACCCGCTTCGCGGCCCAGCTGGCCATGCAGCACGTGCCCGACCGGCCCTTTCTCCTCTTCGGCCAGATGACCACCGCCGACCCGTCCCGGTCGCCCTCCGGTACCGAGTCCGCCTGGGCCTACACCCATGTTCCGCACCGCGTGCGCGGCGACGCCGGTGACGGCGGGATCACGGGCACGTGGGACCTGCGCGAGCAGGAGGCGATGGCCGACCGTATCGAGGCGCAGCTCGAACGGTTCGCCCCCGGGTTCCGCGACCGCGTGCTCGCCCGGCGCGTCCTCGCCCCGCCCACCCTCGAATCCCTGGACGCCAACCTGCGCGACGGCGCCATCAACGGCGGCACCACCGCCGTCCACCAGCAGTTGTTCTTCCGCCCGGTCCCCGGCACCGGCCGCCCCGAGACACCTGTCGAAGGCTTGTACCTGGCCTCCTCGGGCGCGCACCCGGGCGGCGGCGTGCACGGCGCCCCTGGCGCGAACGCCGCGCGCGCCGCCCTGCGCAGCACGCGCCCGGTACACCGTGCGCTGTCCCGCGCCCAGAGCGCCCTGGCGACCCGGGGCCGCCGCTGACGCTGGGAGGGATCAGCCTGCCGGGGGCGGTGTCGGCGCATGCCGGACGGTGAGGCCCTGTGCCGCGGCCCGCGGGCGCCCGCCCGCGCGCTCGCTCACGACGTCGGCCGGAGCCCCGACGGGCGGCTGGTGCGGAACCAACAAGACGGCCTCCGGTGCCCCCACCGGCCGCCTTACCGGTCGGCCGCCCGGGTGAGGCGCTCGGCCGCCTCCTCGGCGCGGCGCCGGGCGCGGCGGGCCGTACGGTCGGCCTCACGGGCACGGTCGCGGGCCTCGCGGGCCTCCGTGGCGGCCGTGTGCCGCCGCTCCTCGGCCTGCTGGAGCTCCTCGGCCAGGGCGGCTGCTCTCTGCTCGGCCTCGTGCAGGTCCGCCTGGGTCCGCCGGCGCTCGGCCTCGGCCCGCTCGTACGTCTCCTCCAGCTCCTCGGCCTCCCGCCGGGCCGTGGCCGCCTCCTGTCGGGCCCGCTCGATCCGTTCGCGCCGTGCCCGCTGCTCGGCCGCCTCCTTCTCCGCCCGCTCCTTCTCCGCCCTTTCCCCCTCCCTCTGACTCGCCTTCCGGTCCTTCGTCGCCGTTCCCGTCACCGCAGACCGCGATCGCGGCCGTGCCCGCGACGGCGCCTCGGCCGTGTCGCCGACGGGTTCCGGTCGGCGTGCCGGGCGATGCGCCGCCGCGTCCGTCGCGGCCGCGTCGAACCCGACCGGCGCGCTCAGCGGCTTCGCCAGCCGGCCGGCCATCCACTCCTCGGCCGCTCCGGGATCGGCGAGCACCGCCTGCAGCGTGGCTTCCACCTCGTGCTGTACGTCGTCACCGACCGGCTGCCCCGCGTCGGCCGCCAACTGCCGCGCCTCCCGGGCGAGTGCGGTCACGACGGCGTTCCGGCGGCGGCTCAGGTCACGCAGCCGCGCGCCGTCGAGTGCCCGGTGCGCCTGCCGCAGCCCCTCTCCGAGCGCCACCAGGGAGCGGGTCTCGTCGGGCCGTTCCCGTACGAGGAGATTGCTCGTCCACGCGGCCAGCGTCGGCCGGCGCAGGGCCTGGATCCGTGCGGCGAGGGCCTGGTCACCCGCTGTGCGGGCCGCCAGCGCACGTTCGTTGCGGGCCGCGGTGAACCGGTCGGGCCGCAGCCCGTAGAGCTCGTCGGCCACACGCTCCCACTCCACGGCTCCGTTCGGCATAAATCCAATGTTGCCCGCCCAAAGAGGTTTCCTCCCCGGGGAGTGGTGGTCACTCGCGCGGGGAGGGAGGCATCCCAACGACAGGAGAAGACGAGACACGGAGGAGAAGACGCATGATCACCCGCGAACAGATTCCCGCGGTACTCGACCATCCGGTGTACGACGCCGAAGGCAACAAGATCGGCAGTGCCTCGCACGTCTTCCTGGACGACACGACCGGTCGTCCCGACTGGGCGACCGTCAAGACGGGTCTCTTCGGCAGCAGCGAGACGTTCGTCCCCATCCACGACGCCGTCCTGATCGGTGACCACATCGAGGTCCCGTACCCCAAGAACAAGGTCAAGGAGGCCCCGAACGTCGACGTCGACGCCGGCGGCCACCTGTCGGCCGAGGAGGAGCAGCGCCTCTACGACTACTACGGCATCCGCTGGGACACGGCCGGCACGGCGTACGTGGACACGGCCGACGGCCGCACCGCATCGGGCCGGGCCGACACCGGCCGGGCGGACGCCGGCCGGGCGGACGCCGACCTCACCGGCACCGAGGGGCCGGCGGCGGGACCCGGCGCCCGCGCGGGCCGCACCGCCGACGACGCGATGACCCGTTCCGAGGAGGAGATGCACGTCGGCGTCGAGCGGGAGCAGCGAAGCCGTGCCCGGCTGCGCAAGTACGTGGTGACGGAGGAGGTCCAGCAGACCGTACCCCTGCGCCACGAGGAGGTCGTGGTCGAGCGCGAGCCCATCACGGATGCCAACCGGGACGCCGCGCTGTCCGGACCGGAGATCACCGAATCCGAGCACGAAGTGACGCTGCACGCGGAGCGGCCGGTCGTGGAGACGGAGGCCGTCCCGCAGGAACGCGTGCGACTGAACACCCGTGAGGTGACGGAAGAGGAGACCGTCCGGGGCCGTGTCCGCAAGGAGCGGATCGAAGCCGACCTGCCCGAGGAGGAGCGGGGCCGCGGGGACGAGGGACCCGACCGCTGAGCCGCTCCACGCGCTCCCGGCTCCGTTGAACCGTCCGGCCACCGGCCACCGGCCACCGGCCACCGGCCACCGGCCGCCCGCCCCCGGCGTCGTATACGAACCTCCCGCCAGGAGCGTGTGCCGATCCGGGTGAACAGTAAAGGCGCGGAAGGAGAATAACCGGGTGACTTTGCCGGGCGCATGTATTGCCGGCACCCGGCGAAGCGGCCCGCACAGCCGTCTTGGTGTCGGCTGTGCGGGCCGCTGATGCGTCCGCGCGAGTACTCCGGAACGCTCCGGAACGAAATCAGAAGGCGAAGACGCTCTCGCCCTCGGTCTGCATCACGCAGGAATTGGGATAGGTGCGGGCGTAGTCGATGCGCCGGCCTTCCCAGATGCCCTGCGCCGTGACGACGACCGGGTCGTAGATCTTGATGCACGGGCGCTGCTCGTCACTGCTGAGCTGGTCGAACCGCCCCTGCACCGCGCGCAGTTCGGCACAGGCCTGCTGCGGTGCCGGATGGGTGCCGGCGGGCTTCGGGCTACAGGTCAGCGTCACCGCCCGCAGCGGGGTCGCGGTCGTGGCCTCCTCGCCCTGCGCCACGGTCAGCACGAGGGCGCTCGGGGCGTAGAGCCGCTGCTCGGACTGCTGCGCGGCCTCGGCCGCGGTCAGCGGGCCCAGCGCTCCGGCGGCGACCAGACCGCATACGATGGCGCGCTTTACCAGTGTCCGCATTGCATGAACCCTCTCGGTTGGTTTTTCCGGTTGCTGCGGTGGACACACTGCCTCGCTCTCTCTGTTGCCGCACATTCAACAGCACTTTTCAGTTTTGTCTGTTATTCAAGCAGTGACGCGAAACCGCCTTCCCGGTCGACGGTGCGGCCTTGGTCCATGCCGCCCACCTGCCTCTATGGCGAGGCCGAAAACGGTTCAAAAGTTCACGATGTGCGAAACGGTACGGTTCGGCCCGTGTCAACACGGCTGAAACGCAACGGCAACATGACCGGTCACCCGCTGGGGTGATCTTTCATCAGAAGGTAATGTTCAAGTAAAGTCGACGAAGCCGCGGTGGCGCAGGCTTGTCCGTACGCCGCGTCACGGCGCCATGCCCTGACGGCCGTACGGCGGCGGCAGCGCCCGGCCGCGGCCGGCTCGACCCGACCATGACCCGACCACACCGCGCGCCCGGCCACGGCCGGAGTGCAGGAGGCAGGCCACGTGACAACAGTGACGAAGATCGCTCCTGGCATGGTGAACGCCAACCGACCGGAGACGTACGGGGAGTTGAGACCGCTGTGAGGAGGTCGTACACCCCCCTGACCCGCTCGGCCCGTCCGTCGCCCCCGGACCGAACCGCTAGGAACACACCCCCATGTTCACCCAACTGAAAGACCCGTCCGTGCTGCGCCGCGACATCCTCGCGTCGCTCGTCGTCTTCCTCGTCGCGCTGCCCCTGTGCGTGGGCGTGGCGGTCGCCTCCGGAGTGCCGGCCGAGCTGGGTCTCGTCACCGGCATCGTCGGCGGCCTCGTCGTAGGCGCCCTGCCCGGCAGCGCCCTGCAGGTCAGCGGCCCGGCCGCAGGGCTGACCGTCCTGGTCTACGAGGCCGTGCGGGAGTTCGGCCTCGGCGCGCTCGGCGCCATCGTCCTCATCTCCGGACTTCTCCAACTCGCTCTCGGCGCCTTGAAGTTCGGCCGCTGGTTCCGGGCCATATCCGTCGCCGTCGTCCAGGGCATGCTCGCCGGCATCGGTCTGGTCCTCATCCTCGGCCAGGTGTACGCGATGGCCGACACCGCCCAGCCGTCCGGCGGCCTCGGCAAGATCGCCGGACTGCCTTCGCTGGCCGCCTCCATCGCCTCCGGGGGGCCGGCCCTGACCGCCTTCCTCCTCGGGGCGGGCACGGTGGGCGCCCTGCTCCTGTGGCCCCGGCTCCCCGCCCGCGTCAGGGTGGTTCCTGGCCCGCTGGCCGCCGTGGGACTGGCCACCGCGGCGAGCGCGCTCTTCGGGCTCCCGGTCGCCAAGGTCGAGGTGCAGGGGCTGCTCGAGGCCGTCCAGCCGCCCGGCTTCGGTGACTTCACGGACCTCGTCGGCGTCGCGGCGGTCGGGACCGTCCTCGCCTTCACCCTCATCGCCTCCGCCGAGAGCCTCTTCAGCGCGGCCGCGGTGGACCGCATGCACGACGGTCCGCGTACCGACTACGACAAGGAGCTCATGGCGCAGGGCGTCGGGAACACCCTCTGCGGGGCCCTCGGCGCACTGCCGATGACCGCGGTCATCGTGCGCAGCTCCGCCAACGTGCAGGCGGGTGCTCGTACGTGGCTCTCGCGCTTCTTGCACGGGCTCTGGCTGCTGCTCTTCGCGGCTCTGCTGCCCGCCGCGATCGGCGTCATCCCGCTGGCCGCGCTCGCTGGGGTCCTGGTGCACGCGGGCTGCAAGCTCGTGCCCGTCCGGGAGCTGGCGCCGCTGTGGCGCGAACACCGGGGCGAGGCGGTGGTCCTCGGCATCACCGCCGTCGCCATCCTGGTCACCAACCTGTTCGAAGGGGTGGTGCTGGGCCTGCTGCTCGCAGTGTGCAAGACCGCGTGGGAGACCTCCCATGTCCACATGGAGACAAAGGAACTGACCGGTGGCCGGCTCGTCGTGGTCATCACGGGCAACGCCACCTTCCTGCGGCTCCCCAGGATCCTGGAGCAGTTGGAGAACCTGCCCAAGGACCGGCCCATCGAACTGGACCTGTCCGGGCTGCGCCACCTGGACCACGCATGCCGCGTCGCCCTGGAGAACTGGGCGCTGCGTCACAACGACGCCGGCACCGAACCGGTCCGGCTCCTGCGCCCGGCCCCGGCGGACCCGTCGGCTCAGCCCTCGGTCCGTCCTCCGGTCACCTCCAAGGCGTAGTCGACGACGGACCAGGGCGTCACGCGGTCGTTCTTGACCAGACCGACGGCCTGGTCCGGCCGGCCGGCCGCGCCGGGCTCGCCCGCCGGCCGGGCTGCGGCCTGCGCGCTCCCCGCGGCACCGGCCGTGAGCAGAGCGCCCGCGGCCGCGGCCACGGCCGTCGCGCGAAGAAGCGCGGCTCGGGTGGTGCCCCGGGCGGTTCGGTCGGTCAGGGCGGCTTGGGCGGTGCGGTGGTTCACGGTTCCCCTCTCGGTGTGACGGTCCGGACGGAAGATCAACGAGTGGGAACCGGACAGGTGTCGAGCGGGTGTTGTCGTCAGGGTGACGAGTGAGAGCCTCCCGGGACGGTTGACCGCAAAGGTGCAAGAGGCGTTATATGGGATAAAGGGCGAATAAAGTCTTCCCTAGGAGGCAGGCCCGCAATGACCACTCATCCGAGCATCGAGCAACACCCGGATCTGGCCGAGATGCGCTCCCGGTTCGAACGGGCGACCACCACCCCGCGCAGCCAGGCGGTCGAGACGCTTGGCCTGCTGACAGGTGTCTACCTGGCGGCCTCGCCCTGGATCGCCGGGTTCAGCGGCCTCACCACCCTCGCCGTGTGCAACCTGATCACCGGCGTCGCCTACGCCCTCTGCATGGGCGGCTTCGGCTCGGCGTACGAGCGGACCCACTCCATGGCATGGGCCGCCTGCGCCATCGGCGCATGGACGATCGTCTCCCCGTGGGTCGTCGCCGGTAACGTCGACACGACCCGCAGTGTGGTCAACAACATCATTGTCGGCATCGTGGCTCTGCTGCTCGGCGCGGCGATGGCCGCGGCCGCGATGAGCAACCGCCGTTCCGGGCGTGCCCGCGCACGCGGGGGCCCCGGCCCGACCATGGATTGAGCAACCCGACCGCTCGACATGAGCCGACGAGGCTCGTATCCCAAGGGACAGGCTCGGCCCCGGCGCCCGCGGCGCCGGGGCCGACGCCTGCCCTGCGCCGGCTGCCCTGCATGACCTCTCGCATCGGGGGTACCGGAACACCCGGCCGCGCCCGGGACGATGTCCTCCCCCTGCATCGTCCGGCGCGGCCCTGTCGCGTCATCCCGCTGCTCCGGACGTACCGTGCGCGGGCCCGCCCGGTCGCTGTCCCGGGCGGGCCCGTGGTCCGCAGCGCGCAGCAGCCGGAAGCGCGGACAAGGACATCCACCACGGTACGGCGCCCCACTGACAACGGCTCCGCGGCAGTCGCCCGGCGGAGGCACCGCAACGTTTCCCCCAGTGGCGGAACCCGCCATTCCCTCAACCCGCTGCGACCGCCCGCGGACGGAGCGTCATCCGCCCGGCCCGCCCGGCCGGAGCGGCCGGACCCCGGCATATGCGTGACCCCGGCCACCGCCCACGGCCGCCCGCGCCGCGTCCGCTTCCGGCCGGGACGCGGCCGCGACACCGGCCGCGGGGCAGACGGCCTTTCGGGGCGTGCCCTAGCCTCCCGCGCCATGGCCATCACACACATCAGACGCCTCATGCTGGTCGCGGTCCTCGCCCTCGCCACGGCCCTCCTCGGCCTCGGCAGCCCCGCCGCCGCGGCCGGACCCGACCTCACGATCACCGCGGACCGCCAGACGGCGACGCCCGGCTCCACGGTGAACCTGACGATGACCCTCACCAACAGCCAGGCCAGCGACATCTGGTTCGTGTACCAGTCCGTCCAGCCCACCTGGACGACCACACAGCGCAAGGACCTCAAGTACGCCTTCAGCGGCTGCGTGGCGGAGGGCGTCACCTGCTCCGGCACGGGCACGTCCAGCCTCGGCGTGAACTACGCCATCCCGATCGCTCCCGGCGCCAGCCGCACCGTCACCCTGACGCTCGACATCGCGGCGGACTCCGGCTGCAACGGGAACATCGGGTTCTACTCGTACTTCTACTACGAGTACGACAACGGGAAGGCGACCCAGGACGGCATCGTCGCCACCCCCGAGACGCGCGTCGTGTGCGCCACGGAATCCGGCCCCGCCCGCACGGCCTGAGCCTCCCCGAAACCCGCGGGGGGGGGGGGGGGGGGGGGGGGGGGGGGGGGGGCCCCCCGCCCCCCCCCGCCCCCGCCCCCCCCCCCCCCCCCCCCCCCCCCCCCCCCCCCCCCCCCCCCCCCCCCCCCCGGCCCCCGCGGCAGCCCCCCCGGGAAGCCGGGCCGGCCGTGCCCCGCCGCCCGTGCGACCGCCTGCTCGGCGCCCCCGGACCGGGTCCACGACCCGTACGGGGGCCGATCGGCGTGGCGGCGCACGGGACGAGCGACGTGTGATTTTCCGTCAGGTTTCACGAAGGGGGCACGCAACCTCCACAGGGGCCGCACTATGTGACGCGTCGGAGCGCCACGCACACGCACACGCGCCGTCAGCCGCGCCGTGACGTGCAGGGGAGAAGTGCGTGACGCAGGGGGGTGGGGCACGCCCGGTGGGGAGCACCGGCCGGCCTCTCCGGGGAGGGAAGTCACCGCATGAAGCGGAAGCTACGCACGACCGCGCTCACCGTGGGCGTGCTCTTACTCGGGCTGGTCACGCCCGCGGCCCCGGGGATACCCGCGGCCCCGGCGGCCGCCGCCGCAAACCAGGAGCCGCGCGTCGACCTGCGCGTCCTCGTCGTGACGGACGGCGGCCCGGCCACCGCGGCCATCGCCGCCGAACTCGACGGCGGCGGCACTCCGTACACGCTCGTCGACCTGCGGCGCCAGGACCGGCCGGTGATCGACCGGGCATTCCTGGCCGACACGGTGGACGGCCGCCCCCGGGCCAGGTTCCAGGCGGTCGTCCTGCCGAACGACGATCCCTTCCCGGCCGGGTCCGGGGAGATGGCCGCGCTCGTCGCGTACGAGAAGACCTATGCCGTGCCCCAGGTCGACGCCTACACCTACGCACGGCCCCGGACAGGGCTCGAAGCCCCGGTCGGCGCCGGCTACCTGGGCTCCGTGGACGGCATCCGCGCCGGCGTGACGGCGGCCGGCAGGGCCGGTCCCTTCGGCTACCTCGACGGCACGGTGCCGTTCGAGGACAACTCATCCGCGGTCTCCGAGAGTTACGCCTTCCTCTCCCGGCCCGCCGCGGGCGCGGACTTCACCACCTACGTGGACGCACCCCTCCCCGGCAAGGCGGGCCGCGGATCACTGATCGGCGAATACCGGCACGACGGCCGCCGGGAGCTCGTGATCACCTTCGCCTACAACCAGTACCAGCAGCAGTTCCGCGTCCTCGCCCGCGGCATCGTCGACTGGATGACGCAGGGGGTGCGGCTCGGGGCCTCCCGCCACTCCTTCAGCGTGCACGTGGACGACGTCTTCGCCGAGGACGACCGCTGGGACACCACGCTCGACTGCACACCCGGCGACGTCGACTGCGCCCCCGGCGAAGGCACCCGCGACCCCATCCGCATGAGCCCCGACGACGTGCGGCACGCCGCCCGGTGGTCCCGCGACCGCGGCTACACCCTCGACCTCGCCTTCAACGGCGGCGGCAGCGTCGAGCACCGCGAAGCCAACGGGGGAGCCGACCCCACCGCCGACCGCCTGATCACCGACCGCGACACCTTCCGGTGGATCAACCACACCTACGACCACCCCTACCTCGGGTGCGAGCAGGACGTCAGCACCGTCCCGTGGACGTGCGCGACCGGTCCCGGCGGCACCACGCGGTGGGTGAGCCCCACCGAGATCGACCGCCAGATCTCCGCCAACCGCACCTGGGCCGAGCGGGCCGGCCTGCCGCTGCGCGACGGTGAACTGGTCACCGGTGAACATTCCGGGCTCAAGCTGCTGCCGCAACAGCCGGAGGACAACCCCGGGCTCGCATCCGTGCTCGCCGACAACGGCGTGGCCTGGCTCGGCGCAGACAATTCCCGCGACCCCGTCCAGCGCCGGGTGGGCCCCGCTCTCACCGTCGCCCGCCACCCCATCAACATCTTCTACAACGCCGGCCGGATCGCCGAGCAGGTCGACGAGTACAACTGGATCTACACCAGCAAGGCGCAGGGCGGCAGCGGCCTGTGCGAGGACCTGCCGACGACGACCTGCCTCGACGCCCCGCTCGATCTTGCCACCGGCTACTCCCGCCACATCGTGCCCCTGGAGACCCGCGTGGCGCTCGGTCACGTCCTCGCCGGCGACCCGCGGCCCCACTTCATCCACCAGTCGAACCTCGCCGAGGACCGCATCGGCTACCCGGTCCTGGACGGCGTCCTCGACGGGTACGCGGCGCTCTTCGCCGACAACACCCCCTTGCTGAACCCGCCGATGAGCGACATCGGCGCGGAACTGCGCGACCGCGCCGCGTGGGACGCCGCCGTGAAGTCCGGCCGGGTCACCGCCCACCGCGTCGGTGACCGGGTCACCGTGGAGGCCCCCGACGGCCTGCCCGTCACGGCCACCATGCCCAGCGGCACCACCTGGACGGCCCCGGACGGCCCCACCGCCTTCGGCACCCCCTACGCCGGCACCGTCTCCGGCTGGGTCCGCCCGGCGCCGCCCGGCGGGCTCACGCTCACCCTGCCCGCCGCACCCGCGCCGCCGGACGCGCAGACCCCGGCCCCGCCGGCCGCCGCGCCGCGTGCCCGCGGGCCCCGTCCGCCGGTCCCGGCCGGTGTCGTACGGCCCGTCCCGTACGGCGCGGAGCGGCGCTGACCCGACCCCTCCGGCTTCCGGCCCGAGGCACCGGCCGGCCGCACCGCCCGGCCGGCCGGCGCCTGCCTCCCGCAGCCGGAACGTTCCTCCCGGGTCGCGTCCCCGCCCCGCCCGTACACCGCCCGCGGCGGACCGGCGGCCGCACCCACCGGCACCGCCGTACGGCGCGACACCGACCGCCCGTCCGCACCGCCGCGGGCCACCGGCCGGCGCCGGACGGCGGAGCGCCGGAGCCGGGCCGGCGCACGCCCTGCCGCCCCCACCCACTTCCTGCCGTGGAGCACGTCCATGCACGTTCCGAACCATGTCCCCCGCGCCGGCGCGGCGCGGGTCACCCTGCTCACCGAGGGCACCTACCCGCACAGCCACGGCGGCGTGAGCGTCTGGTGCGACCAACTCGTCAACGGCATGCCCGACATCGACTTCCGCATCCTCGCCGTCACCGGGACCGGCCGTGAACCACTCGTGTGGACCCTGCCCCCGCACGTGGCCGAACCGGTCTCCCTGCCCATGTGGGGCCCACCCCCCGAGGGATCGGCACCGCGCGGCCGCCGCGAGCGCAGACTGATGGCGGCGTACGAGCGCTTCCTCACCGCCCTGCTGGACCCGGCGCACGAGGACGGCTTCGCCCCGGCCCTCTACGAGATGGCCGCGGCGGCGCGCGACGGGCTGCTGAGCCCCGCGCTGCGTGGCGACCGGGCCCTGCGCGTGCTCACCGGGGTCTGGAACCGGCCGGGCCTGCGCGTCCGGGAAGCCGCCCCCACCCTGCACGACGCCGTCACCGCGACCGCACTGCTGGAGCACGCCCTGCGCCCGCTGGCGGCGCACCCGCCGGAGACGGGCGTGGCCCACGCGGTGAGCGGCGGGATCGCCGTCCTGCCCGGACTCACCGCCCTCGAACAGCACGGCGTACCGCTGCTGCTGACCGAGCACGGCGTCTACCTCCGCGAACGCTACCTGGGGTACCGGACGGCGCCCTACCGGTGGCCGGTCAAGGCCGTGCTCCTGGGCTTCTTCCGCCTCCTCGCCGAGGAGACGTACCGGCGGGCCGCGCTCATCACGCCCGGCAACCGCTACAACCGGCTGTGGGAGGAGCAGGGCGGCGCCGACCCGGGACTGATACGCACCGTCTACAACGGCGTGGACCCCGACGAGTTCCCGGCCGCCGGCCCCGAACCCGGCAGCCCCACCCTCAGCTGGGCCGGCCGCGTCGACCCCATCAAGGACCTGGAGACGCTGATCCGCGCCTTCGCCCTCGTGCGGGAGCAGGTGCCGGGGGCGGCGCTGCGGCTCTTCGGGGGCACCCCCAAGGGCGGCGAGTCCTACCGCACCCGGTGCGAGGAACTGGCCGCCTCCCTCGGCCACGGGGACGCGGTCACCTTCGAAGGACGGGTGGACGACATCCGGGACGCCTACGCCGCGGGCAACGTCGTCATGCTGTCCAGCATCAGCGAGGGGTTCCCCTTCACCCTGATCGAAGCCATGTCCTGCGGACGCGCCACCGTCTCCACCGACGTGGGCGGCGTACGGGAGGCCGTGGGCCCGACCGGCCTCGTCGTGCCCCCGCGCGACCCCGTGTCGATGGCCGCCGCGGCGCTGGAGCTGCTGGCCGACGCACCCCGCAGGGCCGCCATGGGGGAGGCCGCGAGGCTGCGGGTGATCGAGCAGTTCACCCTCCGCCGGACCATCGACACCTTCCGCTCCATCTACCTCGAACTCGCTGTCCCGGACCGCTCCCGCCGGCCGGGCACCCCCCAGCCGCTCCGGCCCGTGCCCCGCGTACCGGCCGCCGCCCCCGGTGCCTGGAGCGTGGCCGGATGAGCCGTCCCGCGCCGCGCGCCCCCGGCCACGCCGACGCCGTCGGCGAACTGGCAGCCGGCATGGCCGACCGGATAGCGCCCGCCGTCCACGCCTACGAGGTCGCCGCACTGCTGGAGTCCGAGGGCCTGACGGGGGAGCGGATACGGGAGCAGTACGGCCACCCGAGCCTGTTCTCCCTGGCGGAGGAGCTGTACGAGCGGGTCCCGCGCACCTTCCCCGAGCCACCCCCGCCGGCCGACCCCTGGGCCCCCGACCACGTCCGCTGCCTGCTGCGCGGCCTGCTGTTCGCCCTGCCGGGGCTCGCCTACCCCCTCACCGCCCCCCTCTGGGACTCCGGCCCCCGGGCCCTCGCCGCACTCGTGGCCGCCGGGCTGGTCTCCTGGGCCTGGGGCCAGGCACTGGCCCACCGCGTCCACCTGCGCCTGGTGAGCGGACGGTACGAGGCCGGGCGCACCCTCGCGGCCGGGGCGCCGGCCGGGGCGCTGCTGGCGGCCACCGCCGCCGTGCTCGTCGCGGGACCCGGTGCGGCGGCCGTCGCCGCACTCGGCCAGTCCGCCTACCTGGCCGCCGCCGGTGTGCTGCTCGTGCTCAACCGCGAACGGCTGCTGCTCGCCGCGCTGACGCCCCTGGCCGGGGGCGCCGCCGTCCTGGTGCTCCCGTGGGATCCGGGCCCGGCCGGCCGCCTGACCCCGGCCCTGCTGAGCGTCGCAGCGGCCACCGCTGCGGCCGCCCGCACCGTACGGGCCGCCCTGCGCACCCCCGCCGCGCCCGCGGCGGCGCGGCCCGCGTACCGGACCTCGCTGCCGTACGGCCTGTTCGGCCTCGCCGCCGCCGTCCTGGTGCTGTCCACCGGGCGGCACGATCCGTACGCCGTCCTCGCGCTCACCCTCAGCATGGGCCCCGCCGAGTGGCTGCTGTACCGCTACCGCGGCCTGTCGGTGGCGGCCCTGCGGGCCTCCGCGACGCAGCGGGACTTCCGGCTGCGCTCGGCCCGGACGCTGGCCCTGTGCCTGACGGCCTATCTGCTGCCCCTGTGGCCCGCGGCCCTGCTGGCCGGTGCCGAGCCGGCCGTCCTGCTCACGCTCGCCGCCACCCTCTGGACGGCCCTCCTGCTCCAGGCGTTCGGCGTGGCCTGGCCCCCGGCGGCCGTGTGCCTGACGGCCGCGGGAGCCGTCTTCGCGGCGGCCGCGACGGGCGCCCCGCCCGGCGCGCCGGTGCCCCTGCTGGCCTGCGCCGCCGCCGCGGTGGTCCTCGTCGTCCTCACCCTGCGCTGTCTGGGACGGCCCACCGCCCACGCCTGACCCGTCCCCGCCCCGCCCGGCCCCCGGGCCGGAACCCGCCCGACGAAAGGAAGACCAGATGACGTCCGCACCGCTCGCCGCCGTCACCGGAGCCGAAGGCTTCATCGGCTCGCACCTCACGGAGGCGCTCGTCGCGTCCGGACACCGGGTGCGCGCCATGGCGCAGTACAACTCCTTCTCCTCGTACGGCTGGCTGGAGACGCTCCCGGCCGATGTCCGCGACCAGGTCGACATCGTCCTCGGCGACGTCCGCGACCCCGGTTCCGTCCGCGGCCTCGTCGACGGGACCGACGCCGTCTACCACCTGGCCGCCCTGATCGCGATCCCGTACTCGTACCAGGCCCCGCACAGCTACGTGGACACCAACGTCACGGGCACCCTCAACGTGCTGGAGGCGGTGCGGCAGGCCGGAACGCCGCGGCTCGTGCACACCTCGACCAGTGAGACGTACGGCACCGCCCGCACCGTGCCGATCACCGAGGACCACCCCATCAACACGCAGTCCCCCTATGCCGCTTCCAAGGCGGGCGGCGACCGGCTGGCCGACAGCTACCACGCCAGCTTCGACACACCCGTCGTGACCCTGCGCCCGTTCAACACCTACGGGCCGCGCCAGTCGATGCGGGCGGTCATCCCCACCGTCATCGGGCAGGTCGCGGCCGGTTCGCGGACCATCACCCTGGGGGACCTGCGGCCCACCCGCGACTTCACCTACGTGACGGACACGGCCGCGGCCTTCCTCGCCGTGGGCACCGCGCCCGCGGACCGGGTCGTCGGGCGCACCTTCAACGCGGGCACCGGGCAGGAGATATCGGTGGGCGACCTCGTCCGGCTCATCGGCAAGGTCATGGGCACCGACCTCGACGTCCGCGAGGACGCCCGCCGCATCAGGCCGGCCAACTCCGAGGTCATGCGCCTGGTGGCGGACGCGACCCGTCTGCGCGACGCCACCGGCTGGACGCCCGCCCACGACCTGGAGGAGGGACTCGCCCGCACCGTCGAGTTCTTCCGGGACCCCGCCCACCTGGCCCGCTACAAGACGGACATCTACAACGTCTGACGCCCCCGGGCGCCGCCCACACGGCACCCGGCACCGCCCACTCCGCACCCACCCGCTCGACCCACGGTTCCGTACCCCACGACGAGGGCCCGACGTCCACCGTCAGCCGCACCCACAGGGAGGCTCCCCATGCACGCCGTGATCCTGGCCGGAGGAAAGGGCGTACGACTGCGCCCCTACACCACCGCGCTGCCCAAGCCGCTCGTGCCCATCGGGGACCAGCACGCCATCCTGGAGATCGTCCTGCGCCAGCTGGCCTGCGCCGGATTCACCAGCTGCACCCTGGCCATCGGACACCTCGGCCAGATCATCCGTGCGTACGTCGGCAACGGCTCGCGCTGGGGCATGGACATCGACTACTCCGCCGAGGAGAGCCCGCTGGGCACCATCGGGCCCCTGCTGACCATGCGCGACCGGCTCCCCGAGTCCTTCCTCGTGATGAACGGCGACATCCTCACGGACCTCGACTACGCCGACCTGCTGCGGCGGCACACGGACGGTGACGCTCCCCTGACGATCGCCACGTACTCCCGCAAGGTCCACATCGACTTCGGGGTGCTCACCACCGACGCGGGCAAGGTCGTGGCGTTCAGCGAGAAACCGAGCATGGACTGCCGGGTGTCCATGGGGGTGTACGGGATCTCCCGCTCCACCCTCGACGGGTACACCCCCGGCCTGCCCCTGGGCTTCGACGAGCTGATCCTCGACCTGCTGAAGTCCGGTGACGCCCCGCACGCCTACGAGTTCGACGGCTACTGGCTCGACATCGGCCGTCCCGACGACTACGACCGCGCCAACGCCGAGTTCACCACCCACCAAGCACTGCTGCTCAAGGGAGCCTGACCACCTCATGCGCATCCTCGTCCTCGGCTCCACCGGCTACCTCGGCGGGCACGTGGCACAACAGGCGGGCCTCCTGCCGGGCGTCCGGCTGCTGCGCGCCGCCCGCCGCCCGGACGCCGGCGCGGACCTGGTGGCGGACCTCGCGACGACCGGCACCGAACGGCTCGCGAAGGCCCTCGCCGACCTGGCCCCCGACGCCGTGCTGAACTGCGCGGGTGCCGTCTCCGGCGACCCGGTACGGCTCGCCGAGGTCAACGCCCGCGGACCGGCGGTGCTCTGCGCCGCGCTGCGCGAGGCGGCCCCGGCCGCGCGGCTGGTCCACCTGGGCTCGGCCGCCGAGTACGGGCCGGGCGTCCACGGCGAGCGCACGACCGAGAGCGCGCCGACCCGTCCGGCGTCCCCGTACGGGGCGACCAAACTGGCCGGCACGATCGCGGTCGGCGCCTCCGGTCTCGACGCGGTGGTCCTGCGCGTCGGCAATCCCGTCGGCCCCGGTGCCCCGGCCGCCGGGCTGCCCGGCGGGCTGGCGCTCCGGCTCCGGGCGGCGGGCGGGGATCCCGGCGCCGTCCTGCGGCTCGGTGACCTCTCCGCGTACCGCGACTTCGTCGACGTGCGGGACGTGGCCCGGGCGGCGGTCCTGGCCGCCACGGCCACGGGACCCCTGCCGGGCGTGCTCAACATCGGCGGGGGAGGGGCCGTTCCCGTACGGGCCCTCGTCCACGGGCTCGTACGCACGGCCGGCTTCCAGGGGCGGATCGAGGAGACCGCCGGCGGGTCGTCGCGCTCGGCGGGGGTGCCCTGGCAGTGCTCCGACATCACCGCGGCCCGCGAAGCGCTCGACTGGACGCCCAGGTTCCGGCTGGAGGACTCCCTTGCCGCGCTCTGGGCGGCCCAGCAGGCCGGCCCCACGGCGGTCCGGTGAGCGCCGTGCGGCCCCGCGGGCGACCGGGCGTGAGCCGCGCCGGGGCACGCCCCCTTTCGCTCGCCGCCGTCCTGCTGCTGCTCCTCGCCGCATGCTCGTCCGGCGGCCGGGACCCCGACGGCCACCGGAGCCCCGACCGCTGGCGGCCCGGTCCGGGCACCGCCTGGCAGTGGCAGCTCGACGGACCGGTCGACCCCCGCACCGACGTGCCGGTCTACGACATCGACGGCTTCGAGAACACGGCCGCCGACGTCGCCCGCCTCCACCGCGACGGCCGCAAGGTGATCTGCTATGTCAACGCCGGCGCCTGGGAGGACTTCCGCGCGGACCACGCCGCCTTCCCCGCCTCCGTACGGGGCAAGCCCAACGGCTGGGAGGGGGAGCGGTGGCTCGACATCCGCCGCCTCGACACGCTGCGCCCGCTGATGGAGCGCCGGCTCGACATGTGCCGCGACAAGGGGTTCGACGCCGTCGAGCCGGACCTCCTCGACGGCTACCTCAACGACACCGGCTTCCCGCTGCGCCCGCGGCACCAGCTGGCGTACAACCGCATGATCGCCCGCCTGGCGCACGAGCGGGGCCTGTCCGTGGGGCTCAAGAACGACCTCCCGCAGATCCCGGAGCTCGTGGACGACTTCGACTTCGCCGTCAACGAGGAGTGCGCCCAGTACGGGGAGTGCGACCGGCTCCGTCCCTTCATCGAGGCGGGCAAGGCGGTCTTCCACGCCGAGTACGCCCTCCCGCCCAGCGCCTTCTGTCCGCAGGCCCGCCGGCTGGGCCTGTCCTCCATGCGCAAGAACCTCCGGCTGGACGCCTGGCGCAGGCCCTGCTGACCCGGTCGCCCCCGCGGCCGGCACCGGCGCATGGCGGGCGCCGCCGGGGGAAAGCGGAGTCACACAGCGGGCCCCGAACCGGAGCGACGAGCGAGGGAGTTGTGGTGCATCCAGACATCTGGTCCTGCCCGGAGGCGGCGAACTACCTGCCGGGTACCGATCTGACCGGCTACAAGGTCGAGGCGCAGGACGGCGGCATCGGCACGGTCGACAAGCACTCGGCCGAAGCCGGTTCCTGCTACGTCGTCGTCGACACCAGGCCGTGGATCTTCGGCAAGCAGGTGCTGCTGCCCGCCGGAGTCATCAGCTCCGTGGACACCGAGCGCGAGGTGGTCCACGTGTCCCGGACCAAGGAGGAGATCAAGAACGCCCCCGAGTACGTCCCCGACGAGCACGACCGCGACGGCGGCCGGCGCATGGAGTTCGCCGACTACTACCTGGCGTTCTTCCGCTGAGCCCTGGGGGGTGGGGGGAGGGGGGTGTCAGAGGGTGGAGAGTCGTGTGTGGAGGGGGTGGGGGGGTTGGGGGGGGGGGTGGGGGGGGGCGCCGAGGGGGGGGGGCATGT